>CATPCA010000329.1 GCA_955652545.1 Candidatus Dormiibacterota bacterium | reverse complement strand
TACAACGTCTCGCTGAATGCAGTGTCCAGCATTCCGCGCACCCCGGCAGTCCGCGCCGCCATGCTGTCCGACCTTCGGGCGCGCGGCGTCAGCCTCATCGTCGTCGGCCCGTTCCAACACGGCTCCAACAGCGCTGCCATCCAGCTCGCCACGTGGCTGGCGGCCGCCCCGCCCCGACAGGAGCTCGGCGTCGACCTCTGGGCCATGCCGCAGGCAGGGACTTGATGATCAGATATTGCGCCCCCGGTAGGAATCGAACCTACGACCAACCGCTTAGAAGGCGGGCGCTCTATCCTCTGAGCTACGGGGGCCCGCAAGAGTGTGGCCCATATAATCACCGAGCTTACGCACGAGGTGGCTATAGCTCAGCTGGTTAGAGTGCCAGGTTGTGGCCCTGGAGGTCGAGGGTTCAAATCCCTCTAGCCACCCCACCCTGCGCCCTCAGCCGCCTCACAGCGCAGCGGCCACCGCGCAACTCAGGCTCTCGCCGACCGCCATTGGGACTGTGCCACCGTTGAGGATCGCGTCGGCGTGGGCCAGCCACCCCGTGTCGCCGGCGACACGGTCCACGAGTGGCTCGCCGCCGAGCCGGGCGACGAACCTGGCGGCGATCCACGCCAGCCGTCCGCTGCCGGTCGCCGTGGCGTAGCGGTTGCCCTGCTCGGCGAGGCGCGTTCCCACCGCGAGGATGGCCATGCGCCGCGCCAGACGGCGAATCGGCAACTGCTGGGCCATCGCGTCGGCATCGCCGAGCGCGTCGAGGGTGGCGGCCAACTCTCGGACCTCGCGCAGCAGGGGCGCGGACAGCGGGGCCGACGGACCGCCCTCGCCGGCGGCTTCGGCGCGGCGTTCGAGGTCGCCGAGGAAGTGGGGGCCGGCGCCTCGATTGAGCGCGCGCAGCACGTCGAGCGCAATGACGTTTCCCGACCCCTCCCAGATGGCGTGGACGGAGACGTCGCGGAGCATCCGCGCGTCCGGCCAGTCCTCGATGAAACCGTTGCCGCCGCGAATCTCCATGGCGTCGGTGGCGCAGACGCGGGCGCGCTCGGTGAAGTAGCCCTTGAAGAGCGGGGTGAGCAAGCGCAGCGCCCCGCTTGCCTCGGCGTCGCCCGAGTCAGCGTGGTCGAGCATCTCGCTGGCCGCAACTGCAGCTGTCAGCGCCGCGGTGGAGTCGACGACCAGCTCGGCAAGGCTGTCGCGCATCAGCGGGTGCGCCTGGAGTACGCCGCCGAACGTGTTTCGTTGCGCGGTGTGGCCCAGCGCCTCGACGGTGTTGCGTCGCATCGCGCCGGCTGTCGCGGTGACGATGCCGACGCGGGTGAGCGAGACCATGTCCATCATCTGGCGCATGCCGCGGTCGAGCTGACCAACCTGCCACGCGAACGCGCCGCGGAGTCCGACCTCGCCGGACGCCATGGCGCGGGTGCCGTACTTGTTCTTGAGCCGGTGGATGAGGATGGCATTGCGTGAACCGTCGTCGAGCACGTGGGGCATCAGGAACAGCCCGAGACCGGCCGGCCCCGGTGGCGCGCCCTCAGGTCGCGCCATCACCAGGACGAGGTCGGACTGGGGACAGCTGGCGAACCATTTCTCGCCGTGCAGGCGCCAGCTGCCGTCGCCGTCGCGCAGCGCCGCCGTCTCGTTGGCGCCGACGTCTGAACCACCCGCCTTCTCGGTGAGGAACATCGCCGAGGTGAGGTGCTGCCCGGAGTCGTCGCCGATGCGCGGCACCCACCGCGCGGCCAGCGCCGGGTCGTTGCGTGCCAGGCAGCGCGCCATGGCATCCATCATCCCGACGGGACAGCCGGTGATCGCCTGGTCGGCCTGGAGGAACATGTACGACATCGCGCTGCTCAGCGCTCGAGGCGCGAAACCGTCCAGGCCGCGCCAACCCCGGACATGCGCAGACCGCACCGTCCCGAAACCGAGCACGGTGTTGATCAGCTCGTCGTAGGCGGGGTGGAACTCGATCTCGTCGATGCGAACGCCACGTGCGTCGTACTGCCGCAGCACCGGCGGATGGCGATCGGCGTCGACCGCCAGCGCCTCGATGCGCTGCGGTACCAGCTCCCCCAGCTCGCGCAGGGCTGCCTCCGCGACCGGCCAGGTGGCCTCACCGACGCTGTCGCGCACCAGCCAGCGCAGGTGCTCGTCAGGTCCATACCAGTCCTGTTGAGAGGAAACCGGGATGTGTCGCGCGCCCGGGCCGCTTGTCAGCATGCGGCTAGGTTACGCCGACACCAGCGCTGCACCGTGCCACTGTCCGCGGGCGGTGAGCACCTCGCGGAGCACACGTGGCCGGTCGGTCATGATCGCGTCGACGCCGAGATCGAGAAGCTCGCCCATCTCCGCCGCGTCGTCGATGGTCCACACGTGCACCTGAAGACCGGCCCGGTGGGCTGAATCGACGAAGCGACGGTCGACAACAACGAGGCGGCGCGCGCGGGTTGGCACCTGCACGCAGTCGGCCTGCATCTTCGGCATGCGACGGGTGCGCGATGCCAGCCATGCGGCGGCGATCCCGGCCGGTCCCATCGAGGTGCAGATGCGTCCACCTGAGAGCCGTCGCACCCTGCGCAGCCGTTCGTCGGAAAACGAGCCCACGCAGACTCGGTCGAACGCGCCGAGCCGGCGCAACAGCTCGACCAGCGGTTCCACGACGGCGTCCGACTTGGTGTCGATGTTGACGAAAACCCCGGGCCAGCGGGTGAGCACCTCCTCCATGGTCGGGATGCGAATGCCGGTGCCACGCAGCGGAAAGGTGTCGCCGTCCGGGCTGAAGTGGTAGGCGGCATCCGCCATGCCGATCTCGTCTGAGCTCAGCTGAGCGAGGCGGCCCTCACGGTCGGTGACCCTGTCGAGGATGTGGTCATGGAAGGAGAAGACGACGCCGTCGCCGCTGAGGTGTGCATCGGTCTCGAGATGACGGTAGCCGAGCTCGACGGACGCATCGAAGGCCGGCAGGGTGTTCTCAGGCAGCTCGTCGGCTCCGCCCCGATGGGCGATGGCGATGGGGATGGAATGGTCAAGGAAGGCACGCTTGCGCATGGACCCGAGGCTAGACGATGTCAGACGGCGGCGGCGTGCAGGTCGTCCTGGAGCAGCCGATCACACGTGGCCGCGGCGCGCCGCCCGTCGGCGATCGCGTTGACGACCAGCGCCGCGCCGATCACCGCGTCGCCCGCGGCCACCACACCGGCGCCCGCGCGAAGGTCGGAGTCGACCCGAACCAGGGCACCGCGATCCAGCGCCACCCCGAGCTGCTCGAAGAGAGGGGAGGGCCGGACGCCGGCGAAGCCGATGGCGAGGAAGACGAGGTCGGTGTCGATGGTGCGCTCCGTGCCGGGGCGACGCACCAGGCCACGGGCCGACCGGGGCTGTGGGGAGCGGTCGACCTCGACGACGGTGATGCCGCGGACGTGGCCTGAGGCGTCGCCTTCGAAGCCGATGACCTCGAGCCCGAAGGCGCGCAGGCCCCCCTCCTCATGGGCAGCATGGCTGCGCAGCACCAGCGGCCAATGCGGCCAGGGGTTCTCCGCAGGTCGCGCCTGCGGCGGCTGCGGATAGATGACCAGCTGCTGGACTGAGGCGCAGGACTCGCGGTGCGAGTCGCCGAGGCAGTCGGAGGCGGTGTCCCCGCCGCCGATGATCACCACGTTACGGCCGGCGGCGCTGACCACGGGCGACGGGTCACCCGCGATCCGGCGGTTTTGGCCGACGAGATACGGCATGGCGAGATGGATTCCCTCCAGATGACGGCCGGGGATCTCGACATCGCGGGCCTGCTCGGCGCCGACCGCGAGGACCACGGCGTCGTGACGGCGGCGCAGTTCCTCGCCGTCGATGTCGACGCCGCAGTCGTAATTGCACTCGAAGCTGACCCCCTCGGCGCTGAGCAGGTCGAGACGGCGGTCGAGCACCGCCTTGTCCATCTTGAAGTCGGGGATGCCGTAGCGGAGCAGGCCCCCGGGGCGGTCGGCTCGCTCGTAGACGGTGACGCGGTGGCCGGCGCGGTTGAGCTGCTGTGCGGCGGCGAGGCCGGCGGGCCCCGAGCCGACCACCGCGATGCTGCGGCCGGTGCGGTAGGCGGGCGGCTGCGGGCGGATCCAGCCGCGCTCGAAGGCGTGGTCGACCGCGGTTCGCTCGATCTCCTTGATGCTGACCGCGTCACCTCCGATGGCGAGGACGCAGGCGGGCTCACATGGGGCTGGACAGAGCCGCCCGGTGAACTCGGGGAAGTTGTTGGTGCTGTCGAGGTTGGCGAACGCGCCGCGCCAGTCGCCGCGACGGGCCAGGTTGTTCCATTCCGGGATCAGGTTGTTGAGCGGACAGGCGTTGTGGCAGAAGGGCACGCCACAGTCCATGCAGCGCGCCGGCTGGGTTTCGACGGCGGCCAGCGGCAGCGGGTGGATGAGCTCGCCGTGATCACGCACCCGCTCGGCGACGGCGCGGTACGGCGAGGTGCGGCGGGGGATCTCGAGGAAGTCGCGGCGGCCCATCACACGGCGACCTCCAGCGCGGTGCGACGCGCGGCAAGGACGCGTTCGTAGTCAACGGGAAGCACCTTGACGAAGCGTGCGGTCGCCGTTTCCCACCGTTCCAGCAGCTCGTCGGCGACGGGGCTGCTCGTATAGCTGGCGTGGTGCTCGAGGAGCGTTCGCAGGGTGCGCTCGTCCTCCTCGTCCCCGACGTGCGTCAAGCGCACCAT
>CATPCA010000328.1 GCA_955652545.1 Candidatus Dormiibacterota bacterium | reverse complement strand
GTCCACGCCGCGAGCACGCCGAGCACGATGGGGATGACCCACGGAACACCGGCGACGGTGCCGAAGTGGGCGCGGTTGACGTTGCAGATGGCCACGACGACGACGCCGGCGACAGCGAGGAACCCAATCTTGATGATCGTCAGGCTGACCGGCAACGCGACCAGGCCGCTGCGACGCCGTCGCGCGTCGCGCAGCCAGAGTGAGCCGCCGAGCAGCGCCACGATCACCACCATGGCGATCCACGAGATAGTCGGATCGATGGTGCCCCACATCAGGTGATAGATCGCCTGCAGGTTGGCGTCCGAGCCGCTCAAGCTCGGGTAGCCGGAGAACGGGCCAAGCCCAAGCACGTAGAGCACGACGCCGTTGAAGATCAGCAGGCCGGCGAGCGTGATGATGAACGACGGCGCGCGGAGCCGGGTGATCAGCGTGCCCTGGACGGCGCCGATGAGCGCGCAGGCAAGCAGACCGGCGACGATCGCCGCCCACCACGGCCACTTGGTGGTGGCCGGCTGCACCAGCTGCACAGTGATGACGCCGCCGAGCACGCCGACGTAGCCGATGCTGAGGTCGATCTCACCAAGGAGCAGTGCGAAACACTCGGCCATGGCCAGCACCATGAACACAGCGCTCTGCTGGAACAGGTTGACGATGTTGCCCGCTGAGAGGAAGACGTTGCCCGGGCTGACCAGCTGGAAGACCACCGTGATGACGAGCAGGCCGGCGATGACCGGAAGGATCCCGCTGTCGCCGTTCCTGATCCGTGCCCCCCATGCCCGGAGGTACTCGCTGAGCGTCTGGGCGACGAGCGCGGGCGGGACGTCGAGCGCCGAGGTGGCGGCTGCTGTCGGATCCGGCTCGAGCTCGGTAGGCGCCTCGGTCGACTCCCCAACCGCCATGACTCAGCCCTCCTCGCCGTTGGCGCCTGCCGCGGCCGTCTTGCGGCTCGACGCGCCGGTAGTCATGTAGTCGACCAGGCTCTGCCGGTCGAAGGCGGACGCCTTGTCCTCCGCGACCATCCGGCCCAGGGTGAGCACGGCGATCCGGTCGGCGACCTCGAAGACATCGTTGAGATTGTGAGAGATGACCATCACCGCCAGGCCGCGGTCGCGCAGGCGGCGCACCAGGTCGAGCACCTGCCTGGTCGGGACCACTCCCAGCGCTGCGGTGGGCTCGTCGAGGATCACCAGCTTGGAGTTCCACATCACTGCTTTGGCCACCGCCACCGACTGGCGCTGGCCTCCGGACAGCGACCCCACCGGCTGGCGGATCGAGCGCACGGTGGTCACCTTCAGGCCGGCGAGGGTCTCGCTGGCGGCGCGCTCCATGTCGTCCTCGTCGAGGAGGCCGTTGTGGAGGTGCTCTCGGCCCAGGAACATGTTCTGGACGATGTCGAGGTTGTCGCACAGCGCGAGGTCCTGGTACACGGTCTCGATGCCGAGCTTGGCCGCGTCCCTGGCACTCCGCACGTGGACCGACCGGCCTTCCCACAGCACCTCGCCGTGGTCAGGTGGGTGGATGCCGGCGATGCACCGCGTCAGGACGGACTTGCCCGCGCCGTTGTCGCCGCACAGGCAGGTCACCTGGCCGGCGGGCAGGTCAAGGTCGACCTTGTACAGCGCCTGGACGGGGCCGAAGTGCTTGTCGATACCCCTCAGCTTCAGCAGGACCTCGCCGTCGCCGGCCATTTGCGTCCCTTTCTAACGCGGCTGTGAGGCGCCGCCACGCACCACGCGTGGCGGCGCCCCAGTTGGCGATTGTGAAGCTTACGGCGTGATGCCGGCGGCAGAACAGACGCTGGCAGTTACGGCGGTGCACAACGCCGTCGCGGAGACGAACTTGTCCTTGATGACAGTCGATGCCATGTTGGTCGAGGTGACCCAGACCGGTGTCAGCAGCGATGCGGGCTCGGAGCTACCGGGGCCTTTGGCCGGCTTGGTGGTGCTGTTCACCAGAGCGGCTGGTGGGGTCTGGCCGGCGCGCAGGATCGTCGCGATAGCGACCGCGTCCTGAGCCTCGAGGTAGACGGCCTTGTACACAGAACCGCACTGGAAGCCCTGCAAGACGTTTTCCATGCCGGCGAGGGTGGCGTCCTGGCCGGTGGTGGGGATCTTCTTGGGGCCGACACCAGCGTTCTTGAGATCGGTGATGACCGCGTTCGCAAGCCCGTCGTTGGCCTCCATGGTGGCGTTGATGTTCGGATGCGCGGTGAACTGCTGCTGGAAGATGGTGCCGCCGGTGGCGTTGACCCAGGCGGGTGTGATCTGGTCACCGACCAGCGTGGCGCCGCTGCTGTTGGTCTTGCCGGCCGGCTCGGGTGTCGTCGTGTCGCCCCAGACCACCGAGTTGTAGCCCTGGGCAAACGAGACCGCGTTGGGGTCGACATCCTCACCGCCATTGAGTGTGAAGACCTTCGGGCTGGTCACGTTGAACTTCGTCAGGCAGTCCAGGAAGCCCTGACCGATCAACTTGCCGACCTGCAGGTTGTCGAAGCTGACGTAGTAGGTGTTGGTGCCCTGGAAGGTGGCGCGGTCGTAGCTGATGGCCGCCACTCCGTGCGACTGGGCCAGCTGCTGGATGGCTGCGCCCACGGTTGCGTTCAGCGGGTCGTAGATCAGGACGCTGGCACCGAGCGTGATGTCCGCCTGGGCGTCGGCCAGCTCGGTGGCGTCGCTGCCCTGGGCGTTGTCGATCTTGAACTGGCTGCTGGTGTACCCGGCCTTCTGGAAGGCCTGGGTCAGGTAGGGGGCGTCGAAGTCGACGTACCGGGTCGACGACGTGGTGTCGGGCAGGATGACTCCGACGAGCCCTTTCCCGGCCGAGGTCAGGCTGGTGAATTGGCTCATCACGCTGAAGCTGCTGTCGAATGACTTGACCGAGAGCCCGGACGGCACGGTCGCGCTACCGCCGCCGCCGGACGACGACGGTGTACTGCTGCTCCCGCACGCTGCCGCCACGCCGGCCACCCCGATCACCGCGCCCCATCGTGTCAGCCGAGTGACACCACTCGAGCCCGTCTTCATCGTCCGCATTGCTGGATCCTCCTCGCTGTTAGCCCGCTAAGGGGTATTGGTTTTCTGATTTCGTCATGTGTGCGTGGGCACCGTCACCGGTGTCGTCCTCGCTCTCCTGGAGCGCCAGCGCGAGCGCGCCGAGCACCCCGGCGCGTTCGGAGAGGACGCCGGCGGCCACCCTGGGCGCCTGGCCCGGGACGGACACGGTGCGGCGACGCATCGACTCGCGGATCGCCGACAGGAGCACGTCGCCGGCCAGCGCGAGCTCGCCGCCGACGATGACCATCTGCGGGCTGAGCAGGTTGCAGAGGTTGGCGAGCGCAACGCCGATGTGCCGGCCCGCGTCGGTGATGACGCGGCGGCAGCCGATGTCGCCCTC
>CATPCA010000327.1 GCA_955652545.1 Candidatus Dormiibacterota bacterium | reverse complement strand
GTGATGGTGTCGTCCAGCGCCACCACGAACTGCTGGAGTCGCTCCGTCGCGGCCGCGTCGTTGACGTCGGCGGCGAGTGCCTGCAGGCCCATGCCGACCGCGAACATCGCCTGGATGGCGCCGTCGTGGAGGTCACGGCCGATATGGACGCGCTGCTCCACCAGATGGAGCCGTTCGAGCTCATCCCGGGCCTGCAGTGCAACGCTGTTGTCGCGGACCATCTTGGTGAAACCCCGGAGATGTCCGTCACCGTCGGTGGACGCGGTGATGCTCACGGTGGCCACAAACCGGGAGCCATCCTTGCGCACTCGCGTACCGAACTCTTCAACCCTGCCGCTGCTGGCGGCCTTTGCGAGAAGCTGTCGCGGCCTGTCAGCGGCCACATCCTCCGGCGTGTAGAAGACTGAGTAGTGCTTTCCGACGATCTCGTCGCGCTCGTACCCCTTGAGACGCTGGGCGCCCTCGTTCCAACTGCTCACCCGACCCTCGGGATCGAGGTCGAAGATCGCCAGGCTCGAGGCGCTCTCCACGAGTAGGCGGAACCGCTCTTCGGCATCCCGCCGAGCATCCTCGATGGCTCGTCGCTGAGTGACGTCGTGGACGGTGGCGACCACGTACGACTCGCCATCCAGCGCGATGGGGCTCAGCGCGATGTCCGCAGGAAAGCGCGTGCCATCTGCCCTTTGGCACACGATGTCGAGCGCCGATCCCATCGGGCGGACCTCAGGGAGCGCGGCGAACTCGGCGCGTCGCGCAGCGTGCGCAGCTCGCCGATCCAGTGGAACCAGGCGGTCGATGGAGGTGCCCACGAGGTCGGCTCCCATGTAGCCCGTCATCATCAGCAAACGAGTGTTGACGGCCACCACTTCGCCATCGAGGTCGACCAGCACGATGCCATCCGGCAATGCGTCGGCCAACTGGGCAGCGTGTGCGAAGAAATTGTCACTGCTCGAGGCTGCCATTGTCGAGCACCCTAGCAGGGTGCCTCACGTTGCGAGACCAGGTGAGCACGTCGCCGCTGGCCAACACCTCCCGGCGAGGGCCGCCGGCGGCGGACGCGATGGCTTGGGAGCTGAACAACGAGTTTCCGGCTGCCACCTCGCGAATCCCGTCCACCAGGCCATCCCCGCGAATCTGCTTGAGGATGTATCCAGAGGCGCCCGCTCCGATCGCGGCGCAGCGCGTCTCGTCATCGTCGAACGATGTCAGCATCAGAACCCGGGTGGCGGAAAAACGGGCCCGGATCTCGCGACAGGCGTTGATGCCCGACGCGCCGGGCATCCGCACGTCCATGACGACAACGTCGGGCGCTGACTCGCCGACACCGGCCACGGCCGCGGCGGCGTCGGGCGCCTCGGCCACGACGTCAAAGTCCTGCTCGGCCTCGAGGAGGCGACGGATTCCTCCCCGGACCATCGCGTGGTCATCACAGATCAGGATGCGGATCCGGCTCGCAGCGTCGGGAGATGTGGCGTCGTCCGATACGCGCGGTGTGAGCGTGTCTGATCTCATGGTTCACCTTGCTTGTGTGGGGGATCAGCATCCGGGGGACGAAGTGTGTCCACAAGTGCCATTGGTCATAAAGTCCATGCATGACGCTTGCCGCCGGAGCCGAACGGCACGGATCGATCTAGACTGCAAGCTGTGACAACACGTATCAGGGTCCTCCTCTGCGACGACCACGAGATGGTCCGCAAGGGGGTGCGTGCCGTCCTCCAGGCAGACTTGACCATCGACGTCGTCGGCGAGGCGGCTTCCGCGGATGAGGCGGTGGCTCTTGCCGCGGAGCTCGAGCCGGACGTTGTGATCATGGACGTCCGCATGCCGGGGCGGTCGGGCGTTGAGGCCTGCCGTGACATCCGAGCCGGCCGCGACGCGACCAAGGTATTGATGCTCACGTCCTTCACCGACGACGAAGCCCTGTTCACGGCCATCATGGCGGGAGCCTCCGGCTATCTCGTCAAGAGCATCGCGGGGAACGACTTCGTCCGGGATGTCCACAAGGTTGCAAGCGGGCAGTCGCTCCTCGATCCTTCCGTCACCGAGCGCGTGCTTGCACGGCTGAGGGGCGACCGGGGACCAGCCGTTGGTGAGCCGGGCGCAGACCTCACTCCCCAGGAGCGGCGAGTGCTCGCCTTGATGGCGGAGGGCCACACCAACCGGCAGATTGGTGTCCAGATCAACCTCGCGGAGAAGACGGTGAAGAACTACGTCTCCAACGTGCTTATGAAGCTGGGTCTCTCCCGCCGCGCCGAGGTTGCCTCGTACATGGCCAAGCGCCGTTCCGGTGATGACCGCGCACCGGCGGACTGGCCGTGACGATCGGCTGGGGACGCTGACAACCGATCGGCCGTCGCAACTCGTGACTTTCGGCACTGGTCCTGCCGCGCATGCGAACTCACCATGACGTTCAACCAACCCACTGACGACCCATACGGGGGCGAGTGATCCCACCTAGCGGTCGACAGTCGGCGTGGGACACGATGCTGGGCGCGTTGCCGCTGGGGGATGAGGAACGGTTATGCGAAAGATGATCAACGGGAACGTTCGTGCCGACATCGAGCTGGGCGGCGGACGGGGACGGCAGCTGTGCCATGGCCCGGTCTGGGATAGCCTCTGTCCGCGCGCGGCACACGACGGTCGAGTGCCGTGCGCGGGAGGACGCGTCCTCGCACTGCGCGGTACGTGGGGCGACGGGGCATGGCTGGAGGTCGGCTACAACGCAGGTCCCGAGTGCCCGCTGGCTGGGATGGTCACCAGGGTGCCTGCGCCATGGGACCTGAGCTGAGTGAACGGACTCACTGCCACACGACCCGGGTAGGTCGGGCCAGTCGGCACTGGTGCTCGGCAGACGAATCAAACGACCATCACAACGACCGGAGATGCCGGGGCTGGCCATCCCTGCGCACGCGAGCGTACCGACGATTCGTACAGAGGCCGCCAACGTCTCGCCTGAGCGCTCCGGCCGGCAAGGCCGAGCGCTCTCTCACAGCGGTATCGTCTACCGATTGACACCGGGCACATGGCCCGCCGCCACCATTGGGGCATATCTGGAGGAGAGACTGTGGACGGACCTGCTCCCTACTTTCAGTGGGGATTCATCCAGATCTCACTGGCCAACCTGGTGGTCATCGGGGTGATGCTCCTCCTCTTCGCGCTCGCGCTGCTGCTCCCGTTCCCAAGCCACGCCGAGCGCCACGACCACGACGCCGATCCGCAGTGACGACGACCGAAGGCCCCAGCCACACCCAGCCGGCCTCAACGTCCCCATCGGTCAGCCCACAGAACGGCGGGTGGACCGGCGCCGCCGCGCGATGGTTGGAACGCCGGCTGCCGATGGGCAAGTTGCTGCCCACACGACAGCCGTACTACATCGGCTCGTGGGTGTACGTGTTCGGCGTCGTCACCATTGCCGCCCTCGCATGGGTCGTGGCGAGTGGGGTAATCCTGGCGTTCTTTGGACCACAGTGGTGGCACGAGTCGGCCACAGGTCGCTTCTTCAACAGTCTTCACTTCTGGAGCATCCAGCTGTTCTTCATCTTCATGGTGCTGCATCTGTGGGGTCAGTTCTGGGCGGCGGGTTGGCGCGACGGGCGCGCCCCGACGTGGATGATCGGCGTTGTCATCTTCCTGATCAGCATCATCACAGCGTTCACCGGCTACATCTCGCAGCAGAACCTCGACGCCCAGTGGATAGCGGTGAATGCGAAGGACGCGATCAACGCCACCGGGGCCGGCGCATTCTTCAACCCATTGAACTTTGGCCAGATGTATGGGCTGCACGTGATGCTGCTGCCGATCGCTGTCACGCTGCTGGTGGTGCTTCACGTCATCCAGGTGCGACTACGCGGCGTGGTCGCGCCGATCGGCGCCACTGACGCCGACCTCGTGGATGGCGACACCGCCGAGACCTCGCCGTGAGACGGCGTTCACAGAGTCCAGATCCGGCTCGCTTTCGCACTGTTCGGTACGACCTCCTCAAGGAGCTGGCAATCGCGTTCGGCGTGATCACCGTCGTGGTGGTCGGCCTTGCAGTGGTCCTCTCATCTCCTGACGTCAAGCCCGACACCATTCAACGCTGGGCTCAGGAGGATCCCGTCGACTTCGTGACCACGGCGACCAACGAGCTGGCCGGTAGCAGCCTCAGCGCGCAGTACGGGCCGCCGTACAACAATGGGACAGCCTCGATCCAGAGCTGGTGGATCCTTCACCCGCAGGAGTGGCTCGGTGTCCACCAGCCGGTGGACAGCATCAATCAATTCGTGCTCGACCCGCTGAAGACGGCGTCCGCGAGCGATCCCGCGCTCGGTACTGCGCTGACCTCGTTCACAGCGGCGAGCTCGGACAAGCAGACAGCCTGGCTCGCCGCCTACACCACCGCCCTGGGTACCGCGACCACCGATGGCACCACGGTCACCGTCCCGGCGGCCGACGATGGTCCGGTCCCCGTGCTGATGGGCAGTGAGCTCGTCGTGGCGCGCAGCGGCGGGCTCGACGGCCTCCTGCTGTCCAGCGCGGGAACCTTTTATCAGACCGACTACACGGCCCCTCTCCTCTTCATGGGTGATGGTGCACATCTGTCTGGACTTGCCAAGGATCAGCACCTGCTGGGCAACCAGTGGGGCGTCATGAACGAGACCGGCCGCTATCCGGGGCAGGCCTGGCTCTGGCTCTTCCAGATGTGGTATCAGATCCCGCCCTACAACACCTCCACCAACGTCGACCTTCTCGTGGTGCTGACCATGGGGGTGCTCAGCCTTGCTCTGCTCCTGGTGCCGTTCATCCCCGGCCTGCGCGACATTCCGCGGTGGATCCCCATCCACCGGCTGATCTGGCGGCGCTTCTATGCGGAGCAGAGGGCGCGGCGGGTTTAGGGACTAGGGCCCAGAGTTAGAGCCAGCGCCGCTCTCAGGCGGCCAGCCGGCGCCGGACCTGGACGCGCCCGGTGACCCGGCTCACCGCCCAGCCCGATGCGATCGCGACGAGCGCGATGAGCAGCGCGATGCCGAGGCCCACCGTCGGAACGTTCACGAGCTTCAACCCCGACAGCAGGAGCACGGTGCAGAGGGCAGCGCGAAGCAGGCGGGTGCCGCTTCGCGCAGAGATCGACGAGCCAACCAGCACGCCCGGGATGCTGCCGATGATGATCGACAGCGTCAGACCGAGCTTGAAGTCGCCAAAGAGGATGTGGGCGAGCGCCGCCGCTCCCACCATCGGCACAGCCTGGGTGAGGTCGGTGCCGACTGTCTGTGAGCCGCGCAGCTGCGGGTAGAGAAGGAGCAGCGCGACGATGATCAGCGTGCCGGAGCCCGTCGAGGTGATGCCGACGATGAAGCCGACGCTGGCGCCGATGAGCAACGTGGACAGGGGACGCACGTGCGAGACGTTGCCGGCAGCGGCGCCATCCGTGCGCGGACGGCCATGCTCGAGCGCCCAGCGGATGCCGACAGCAGCCACTGAGACAAGCAGCACGATCCCCAGTGCCAGCTGGACCGCGTTCTGGATCGCGGCGCCTCTGCCGAACTGATGGAGGAGAAAGACCCCGGCGAAGGCGCCGGGCACTGAGCCGAAGCTCAGCCATCGAACCAGCGTCCAATTGACGGTGCGCTTGCGAAGGTGGACCGCCGCACCGAACGGTTTCATGATCAGTGAGGCGACGAGGTCGCTCGAGACGGCCGCGATCGGCTGGACGCTGAAGAGCAGGATCAGGATCGGGGTCATCAGCGAGCCGCCGCCCATGCCGGTGAGGCCGACGGCGAAGCCGACGATCAATCCCGCCAGCGCCACGTAAAGATCGATGTGCACCGCTGCCTGCGCCTCCACCTGTTCGCGTTGCCGGTCCGTTCCCGGCAGGACTCTGGCCGGTTGCGAATCAATTGAGCAAGTGGTTTGATTCAATAATTACCATCGTGTTGTGCGAAGTATTGGATCTGCCGGGTCGAGGCGGCCGGTGACGCGAAGCCCACACACCTCACGCCGCCGGCCGAGGCCGCGGATCACGCTCGACCAGCTGCACACCTTCCTGGCGGTCGCCGACGTCGAGCACGTCACCGGTGCCGCGGAGCTGCTGGGAATGTCGCAAGGCTCGGTGAGCGCGGCGGTGCAGCGCTTGGAGGAGTCGCTGGGCCTGCCATTGCTCAACCGGGTGGGACGCAACGTGCGCCTCACCGACGTCGGCCGGGCGGTGCGCCAGCTGGCGATCCGCACCTTGGAGGACGTGGCCCAGATCGAGGAGCTGACCGCCGGCTACCTCGCGTTTGAGACGGGAGCGGTGGCGATCGCGTCGGGGCGAGTGATGGGGGCGCACCGCCTGTCGAGATGGCTGGCGCCTTTCGTCAGCGCACACCCCGGCGTCGACGTGCACATCGTGCTCGGACCGATGCAGAGTGTCCTGGCGCGCTTGGAGGACGGCAGCGCCGACATCGTGATCCTGGGCAGCGACCTGCGATTGCCGGGCGTGGAGACCGTCGAGCTCGAGCGGACCGAGTTGGTGCTGGTGGTTGCTTCGGGGCACCCGCTGGCCGATGAAGCCGACCCGATGCGCGCGCTGCGGCGGCACCGCTACCTTGCGCACGAGGCAGGGACAGCGACACAGCTGCGCGCCGCGCGCGTGGTTGGGCGACTCGCCGGCGAGCCGCGGACCGTCGAGTTCGAGGAGGGGGCGTTGCTGGCGGCGCTCTTCGCCGGCATCGGCTACGCGGTGATGCCGCGGTCCGTGGTGGAGGAGGCAATCGACGACGGTCGCCTGGTTGTGCTGCGCCGTCCCGGGCCCCGGGTGCCGCAGCGCTTCATGGCGGCGCGGAGGGAGGCGCTGCACACCCCGGCGGTGCAGGCCTTCTGGGCACACCTGCACGAGATTTCGCTGGCGTCGAGCTAAGCAGGCCCGATGAATCCTCGGTCGAGCGAACGCGCCGAGCCGGCGCCGCTGAGGATCAGCGCATTGCGCAATTCCTCGAGGAGGAGCTCGAGCACCCGCTGAGCACCGTCCGCCCCACCGACGGCCAGACCCCAGTACAGGGGACGGCCGATCATCACCGCATTGGCGCCCAGGGCGAGCGCGCGGAGGACGTCAGCCCCGCGTCGAATGCCGCCGTCCACCAGCACGTCGCCCCGGCCAGCGACGGCGTCCACGATGCCAGGGAGGACGGTGGCGGTCCCCGGCGTGCCGTCGAGCTGGCGGCCGCCGTGGTTGGAGACGACAATGCCGGCGGCCCCCTGCGCGAATGCCTGCGATGCGTCATCTGCGGTCAGGATGCCCTTCACCAACACGGGGACCTGCCAACGGGCGGCGATGTCGCCGATGTCCTTCCAGGTCAGCTGCGCGTGGGTGGCATTCTGCGCCCGGTGTGGCTCGAAGCCACTCTCGATCCCGGTCGCGGCCAGCGACGGGACGGCGGAGGTAACGCTGAAGCCGGAGCGAAGGTCGCGCTCACGGATGCCGGACACCGGGAAGTCGACGGTGACGACGAGCGCTTCGTAGCCGGCCGCCAGCGCCGCTTCGATCAGGCTGTCGGTGATCGCGCGGTCGGCGAAGACGTAGACCTGGTACCAGCTCCGTGCGTTCGGGACAGCCGCGACGACATCGGGGGCTGAGACGTGGGACAGCGTCGAGATGCAGAAGATGGTCGACGTCGTCGCCGCCGCACGGGCCATGGCTATCTCGCCGTCGGCGGTGGCGATTCCTTGATACGCCATCGGTGCGGCGACCAGGGGGTGCGGCTGCACTCTGCCCAGGACGGTGACGCTGGTGTCGGGCTCGCCGCTGCCGGCCAGCATGCGGGGCACGATCGACAGCCGGCGCCACGCCGCGACGTTCTCCGCGAGTGTCCACTCGTCGGTGGCACCACCGCTGATGTAGTCGTAGGCGCCGGGGTCGAGGGCCGCGCCCGCGGCGATCGCGAACTCGGGCAGCGTTCTGGGCAGCAGTGGTTTCATGGGACAGGCCTTGGCTGCGCCCGCTAGGTGCTGGTGCGGACCAGCATCTTGCCGATGTTGTCGCCACGGAGCAGCCCGATGAAGGCCTCGGGGGCATGCTCGATCCCCTCGATGACGGTCTCGCGCGTCTTGATCCTGCCCTCGGCGATCCACGGTCCCACCT
>CATPCA010000326.1 GCA_955652545.1 Candidatus Dormiibacterota bacterium | reverse complement strand
TCGCGGTGCAGCGCGGCGGTCATGAAGCGGGGCCAGCGGCCGCCCCCGGCGCGGGCAGCGGTCAGCAGGCCGAGCGCAGTCACGATGCTGAGCAGCACCAAGGAGACGGCGCCGGCCGCACGCGTCGTGTACCAGAGCAGGGTGTCGTTCACCCTGACAACCTTCGGGCCGTTTCCTGAGGTTCTCCTGTGCGCCTGCTCAGGAAACCCGGGTGATCCCAGGGCTGCGTGCTATCCCAGCCGGTAGCGGCGCTGGCCGTCCTCCCCCACCCGAGTGGTCGCACCCGCTCGTTCGGCCAGGAAGCGGACAGCCCGCCCTCCCACCGGCGCCGTGGACCCGACCACCGCGGCCTGCACGCGGGCGCGAGTGATCTCCGCCGCGATCTCTGACGCTGTTGCCTCGCCGAGCTTGACCAGCACCGCCCTCACGACATCTGCAGTGACGTCCGTGGGCGTCGCGCGACCTTTCGGGGCACGGCCACGGCGGCGGCGATGGACGGGAGCCTTCACCTTGGCAACCAACATGGTTCGCCCGCGGAGGGTGCGGTGACCATCCGAGCCGGCAGCGGCAGCCTCGTCGAGCATCGCCACAGCTTGGCGCACCTCGAGGCGGAGGGTGGCGTTGTCCTCACGGAGCCTGGCGACCTCCTCGACCAGGGCCTCGATACGGCCGACCAGGCGCTGAGCGGCGGAGACGAGCGGCGACGTCCGTTCCCCTATGTCCGTGGCACCATCGGTGAGGACCATGCGCCGCTCCCATGGCGACGACACCTGACGGGGCGCCTGTCGCATTGCACTGAGTCTGCGCGCCATTGTGCGCTTCTCAGGGGACGGACCGTTTCCTGACTGCGGTGTTGTATGCAGTTGTGAGGACGCTGTGTTCCGAGTTCGGCTTTGCAGAGCCCTTCAGCCGGCGCGGGCTCCGCTGCTACCATCCCTGCCGGGGCCATAGCTCAGTTGGGAGAGCACTTGCATGGCATGCAAGGGGTCGGGGGTTCGAGTCCCCCTGGCTCCACCATGCGACGCTCTTCGCGTTCAGGGTGAGGCTGCGTTGACAGCGCTGCGCTGCAGTCCCGGCCCGACGAACAGCGCGGCACGCCGGGTGCGGTGCAGGTGGCGTCCGTGGCCGATGACCACGATCGCGATTGCGAGGATCACCAGCGGCTGCAGGACCGCGGTGGTGGGGAACGCCAGGGAGTCGACGACGTACGCGGCTGACAGCGCCAGCGCCAGCGTCACCGCTCGCCCCCAATGTCGGCGCGCCATCCAGGCGAGCGGGATGGCGAGGAACAGTGCGTCGTACGCCAGCAGATGAGGCGACGCAACCAGGGTGAGGGTCAGGCCGAACGCCACCGCCGTCTCGGCATCCGAAAGAAGCGCGCGACATTGCCAGAGGATGACTGCCCCTGCAGCCAGCAACCCAAGCGAGACGGCGACGGTGAGCGCCGGCGACCCGAACAGCGTCGCGATGTTCAGGGGAACGGAGATCGAATGCGAGGCCACATTGTCGTACTGAGACAGGACGAATCGCGGCCAGTCGAGCGCGTGGTTCCATCCCATGAGGACGAGCGTCGACACCAGCAGACCGCCCAGGCCGAGGCCTGCACCGACCGCTGATCGCCAGTTGCGCCCGACGATCAGCGCCACCGGGACCAGCAGGAACAGCTGGGGCTTGACCGCCAGCACGCTGATGAGCAAGCCGCCGGCGACGGGGTGGCGCCGGCAGAGCGTGATCCCGACCACGACCGTGCAGAAGAGGAGCGGATCGAGCTGCCCGAGCGCGATTCCCCACGCGGCCGGAGCGGAGGCCGCGGTCGCCGCGACCAGCACGAGCCGGCGCTGCCACGAGAGCTCAGTGAGCCAGCGGGTTGCGATGAGCCACCCGGCCACCGCGATCGCGAGCACGGAGACGACGGCAAAGAGTGCCAGCGCCACATGCGGGTCGATCGTGCTCAGCGGCGTGAACGCGGCCGCGACGACCGGAGGGCTGACGAACACCACGAAGCGATCCGTCGCCAGCCCGCCGACCAGGCTGTGCGACACCGCCTGCTGCGTCGCCGTGCAGTACAGGCACCCCGCTGTGCGAAGGATGCGCGATGCGGCAACGAAGTTGACGAAGTCGGTGTCAGCCAGGTCGCGGATGGCGCGCAGCGGCTGGACGACGAGGTCGGCGACCAGCCCGACGCACGCGATCGCCAGCAGTCGACCATTGAGGCGATCGCTCACTCATCGAACCTAGCACCGCTCGCGTGGATCTCCATGCGGGCGGTGTCACAGAAGTGCAGCATCCGTCAACCCGGCGGCCGTCCTTCACGTGGCAGCGGGGCCCAAAGCCCCCGAGGCTTCAGTCAGCTGCCTGGATTCACACCACCTGGACGACGACGCGGGCCCGCGGCGCGGATGAGCCTGACCACGAGCCAACCGGCCATCGTGCAGAGAACAAGCGCGACCAGGTCGCTCCACGTGAGGGTGTACGGGAATTGGTGCGCGACGCTGGCGAAGATGCCGTTGAACGGCGAAGCCAGCGTGGAGCCGACGACATAGACGCCGTGAACGAACCCTTCGTCATTGGCGCCGATGAGCCGGAAGACAAAATCGAGCAGGAGGATGGTATCGACGATGCCAACCGCCAGCCACACCAGGCTGGCCAGGCTGTTCGTCATCTTCGACACAGCGCGGCCGGGCGTGAATCGCCGCCGCGAGGTGGCCACCGGCGCCGTCGGGCGGGCGCCATTGGTCGGGCTTGCGCTTTGCGCGTCCCGTACCTGCGCTGCTTCGGTTGCCATGCCCACGACCTCCAGTACTTCGGCGGGGCTCGCCGGCCGGAGCCAGCCGATTCGCCTTCCTTATCACCACTAGTGATACCTCGCATGTACCATCGCGTGTGGCGCGTTCGCAGCTTTCGGCGCGAATCAGCTGACTCTCTCGGGCGCAAAAGGAGTGCGCCTCCCCGTGGCAGCGAAACGTGAGGGGACGGGCGTGACACGCGCAAGGAGCATCCGCAGCCGCGCGGAGACCCACTCGGCGCCAGCCGAGGGGCTCCGCAGCGATCAGCGAGGACAGCGACTGAAGCGGGTCACGCCCGTCCCCGGCTTGGTCGAAGTACCCCGTCCGCCCCCGGCATGATCACCATTCGCCATGCCTGACCCCACGCTGTTCAGTCTGGTCGTCGACCGGCTGGTCAAGAGCCCGCCGGCTGTCGCGCACGCCGACGAACTGGTCCTAGCCGCCTTCGAAGGGTCGGACGCGTTGCACTTGGCGCTGGCCGCAGACGACCGGCCGCGGGCGGGCTCGCGCGCGGCCAAGCCGGGCGCCGCACTGGCCAGTGTGTCCCTCACCCGCCTCGAAGTCGAGGGATTCCGTGGTGTCGGTCCTCCAGCCACCCTCGAGCTGCGGCCCGGTCCCGGCCTGACGCTGGTGGTGGGCCGCAATGGCTCCGGGAAGTCGTCCGTCGCCGAGGCATTGGAAATGCTGCTGACGGGCTCCAACCGCCGCTGGTTCGAGCGGCCCAAGGTGTGGACCGAGGGGTGGCGGAACCTGCATCACGGCCCACCGCGCATCACGGCGACGTTCGCGGTCGCCGGGCGATCGGCACCGATGAAGGTCACCCGCACCTGGCCCGCCGTCGCCGACGTGAGCGGCTCCATCCTCGAGATGGACGGCAAGCGCCGCAGCATCGAGGAGACCGGCTGGGACCAGGCGTTGCGCGGGTATCCACCACTCCTGTCCCAGAACGAGCTGGGCCGCATCCTGGAGGGCAAACCCACCGAGCTCTACGACGCCCTCGCGTCGATCCTCGGTCTTGGCGACATCGCAGCCGCCGAATCGCTGCTCCGCAGTGCGCGGCTCGAGGCCGACACCGCCATCAAGGGCAGGCAACGCGAGGCAGAGCGGATCACCCAACAGCTGGCGGGGCTTGACGACGAGCGCGCGACCACCACCACCAGGGCACTGAGCGCCAAGGCATGGGACGTCGACGCCATCCGCAAGACCGTTGCTTGGGGCGTCGCCGCCGTCGAAGAACGCACCGCGCTGCGAACGCTGCGCGAGTTGAGCACGCTCGAGGTTGTCGACCGCGAACTGGTGCGCCAGACGACCACACGACTTCGTGAGATGAACGAGGAGCTCGGCCGCATCGGAGGCAGCGACGCCGCGGCAGCACGGGAGACGGCGCTCCTCCTCGAGCAGGCGCTCAAGGTGCATGCCCCTCACGAGGGCCTGGACTGTCCGGTCTGCGGAACAGCCGGCGTGCTCACCTACGAATGGCGCCTGAAGACCACCGAGCGAATCAAGGAGCTGCGGGAGCTGGCCGCGTCAGTCGAACAGGTCCACGGGCGCGCCGCCGAGGTTCGCACCCACGCACGCCGGCTGATGGTCCCGGCGCCAACGGCGTTGCTCGAAGCGTCCGGCGTTGGCGTGGACGCGGTCGCGGCGCTGGCGCAGTGGCAGCGCTGGTGCTCCCCCGCCGCGGACGACCTGCTCGCGCTCGCGACTCACCTGGACACCGTCGCCCCCGACCTCATCGCTGCCGTTGCCGACGTGCGCACCGCGGCGGGCGCTGAGTTGGAGCGGCGTGAAGATCGCTGGCGGCCCGTCGCCCAGCAATTGCTCGCGTGGCTGCCGGGCGCAGACGAGGCACAGATGCTGCGCGCGACGCTGCCGCGGCTGCGGGCTGCCGAGAGCTGGATCAAGGACGCGCACGAGGCGCTCCGGGGGCAGCGGTTCGAGCCGATCGCCGTCGAGGTGCAGAAGAACTGGGCCGAGCTCCGCCAGACCAGCAGCGTCCACCTCGGCGAGCTGCGCCTCCTGGGCACGAGCACGTCCAACCAACGTCGTCTTACGCTCGACGTCAGCATCGACGGCGAAGCCGGCAGCGCGCTCGGCGTGATGAGCCAGGGAGAGCTGAACTGTCTCGCTCTGAGCCTGTTCCTGCCCCGCGCGTCCATGCCGGAATCGCCATTCCGCTTCATCGTCATCGACGACCCGGTGCAGGCGATGGATCCCGTCAAGGTCGAGGGGCTGGCGCGTGTGCTCTCTCGCGTCGCCCGGGATCGGCAGCTCATCGTGCTGACCCACGACGACCGGCTGCCGGCCGCAGTGCGCCGGCTCGAGATGGATGCCACCATCATCGAGGTCAACCGTCGCGAGAATTCCGTGGTCTCGCTGCACCCCATCGTCGACCCGGTGACGCGCCACATCGATGACGCGATGGCGGTCGCGCAGAGCAGCGGGCTGCCCACGGAGGCGCGTCGCGTCGTGCCAGGCTTCTGTCGGTTGGCGCTCGAGGCGGCGTGTTCCGAGGCGGTGACCCGGCGCATGGTCCACGAGGGAAAGTCGGATGAGGCGATCGCCGCGGCGCTGACAGTGCCGACAACGCTGCGGATGTGGATGGCGATGGCGTTGCTCAAAGACGCGAACCGCGCCGGAGACGTACAGGGCTGGCTCGAGAAGAATCTCCCCGGCGCGACGACGATCGTCCAACTGGCCAACAAAGGATCACACACCGATATCACCGGCGACCTGGTCACCCTGGTGCGGAGCGCTGAACAGTTGTGCAAGCGGATCCTCGAGGGGCGTGGCGGTGGCGGGTGACGTCGCGGCAGACGCCCACGACCTCGTGTCCGCGGCGCGCGACCTCATCCGCGTCGACGACAGCCGCACCGCCGGCCTCTGGCCGCGCGCCGCAGCCATGCTCTGCCGGCAGGCCGTCGAGGAGTCGTTGGCGACCCTCTGGGACCTCAGGAGCCCTGGCATGCGGGAGACATCGACGAAGTGTCAGCTGCTCTGCCTCGGCGACTTCATTCACCAAACCGAGCTGGCAGGGCGGGTGAGCCTCACCTGGAACGGCCTGTCACGAGCATGCCATGTCCGCGTCTACGAACTGGCGCCCACGGCCGACGAGCTGCAGTCGTGGTTGGAATGCGCGTGGGAGCTGGCGGACGCGGTCGAGCGAGAGCGCCGTTGACTGCAGTCGCCCGGCGCGTCGGCGATCAGGCCTGATCGGAGCGCGACCCACGGTCACGATCGTGCGTCACTCGTTGCAGGATCCGAACCGAGGCGTCGAGGTGGCCGCAGAGAATTCCAGAACGCTCTGCCGGCGGAGCATCCAGACCCTCGCGGACGTTCGTGCTCTTCATGAAGACAGCTCAACCACTCCAACTCGGTCATCGTCCTGCGCTCGACGGCCTGCGCGCGATCGCGGTGGTCGCCGTCCTGTGCAACCACGCCTGGGCGGAGCAGCCGCCGTTCGCGGGAGGCCAGATCGGGGTCGACATCTTCTTCGTGCTGTCCGGCTTCCTCATCACCACGCTGATCGCGCAGGAGCACCGAGGCACGGGGCGCGTCCAACTGCGCAATTTCTATGGCCGGCGGGCGCTGCGCATCCTCCCTGTTCTCATCGTCGTCGTCTGCGTTGCCGAGCTGCTCGCCACCGTTGTCGGCTCGCCGGCCAGCCACGTCAACACCGTCCGCGCTGCGCCGGAGGCGCTGTTCTTCTTCCAGAACTGGGACCTGGCCCTGCACCAGGGTTCCCTGCTCGGTGGTTACCTCGGCCACACGTGGTCGCTGTCGATCGAAGAGCAGTTCTACCTGGTCTGGCCCATCGCCCTGATCGCCCTGCTTCGCCTCTCTGACAGGCGAACTGCGCTCACGGCTTGCATTGCCCTCGCCGTCGCCGGCCAGCTGCTCAGCCTCGTCCTCTCGATGCGAGGCGGCGCGTCGTACTTCGTGTACTTCGGCACCCCCACCCACGGGAGCTTGCTGCTCATCGGGTGCGCGCTCGCTCTGCTGGCCATGGAACGACGACCGTCGATCTCGACACGAACCGTCATGTACGCCGGCGTCTTCACAGCGTTGGCCCTGGCCGTAGCACCGCCCGGACCGCTGCCCGAGCTGGGCGCGGCCCTCTGCGCCTGTGTGCTCATCCTCCGCGCCATCGGGGACCGGCCGAC
>CATPCA010000325.1 GCA_955652545.1 Candidatus Dormiibacterota bacterium | reverse complement strand
TGCCAGCGCAACTGCCCGATCAAGCAGGACATCGCCACCTACGTCGACTACGTCAGCCAGGGACGGTACGTCGATTCGTGGATGGTGATTCACGAGACCAACCCCTTCCCGAGCATCCTGGGACGGCTCTGCAACCATCCGTGCGAGACGGACTGTAAACGCGGCTGGGACCCCGGCGAGGAGCCGGTGACGATCCGCTCCATCAAACGCTTCAGCACAGACTTCGCCTATCAGCAGAACCTCTGGATCGATTACAAGATTGCGCCGTCCAACGGCCGACGCGTTGCTGTGGTCGGCGCGGGACCCGCCGGTCTCACCTGCGCGCTCGACCTGCGCGTGCAGGGCTACGACGTCGTACTCTTCGAGCGCGAGGCCAAGGTCGGCGGGCTTTTGAGCACGTCGATCCCGCCGTTCCGCTTCGACCACCGCCAGCTGCAGTGGGAGCTGGACATGATCCTGGCCACCGGGATCGATGTCCGCACCAACAGCAACGTCGGCGAGGGCGATGACGACGTCAAGATCGATGACCTGCTCGCCGAGTACGACGCGGTGTTCGTTTCCATCGGCATGATGAAGGGACGGATCCTGCCCATCCCGGGCAACGACCTTCCCCAGGTCACCGACGCGATGACGTTCCTCCGCCAGGTGTCGTACGACCGCATTCCCCCGCACTTCCCCGTGGCCGGGCGCGTCGTCGTCGTCGGCGGCGGGGCGATCGCCACCGACGCCTGCCAGACCTCCATCAAGCTCGGGGCCAAGCAGGTGTGGATGGTGGCCATCGAGCCCGAGGACCGGCTCCCGGCGTTCGGCAACGAGCTCCACGAGGCCAAGGAGATCGGGCTGAAGATCCACTCCGGCGTCATCGTCAAGGAGATCCACGCCGACGACCGCGGCAATGTCGCCGCGGTCGGCTTCGCGCCGCTCCAGCCCATGGAGTTCGATCCGCTCAGCGGCAAGTTGATCTTCTCGTCGGTGAAGGAGGCCGAGGGCGCCGAACGCTGGACGGCGCAGGCCGACCTGGTCATCTTCGCGTCGGGACAGATCATGGAGGGGCTGGGGAAGTCGGTCCCGCAGACCCAGCGCGGCCTGGTCGCCGCCGACCGAGGCGGTCACACCGGCGTCGACAGGCTCTTCTGCGGCGGCGACTGCGTGCAGGGCCCGTCGTTCATTGTCGATGCGGTCGGCTGGGGACACCGCGTGGCGCGGTCGATGCGCGAGTACCTCGGCGATATCTCCGAACCGGGAGAGCGTATCTACCAGACGATCGTCGAGCGCACCGACGATCACCGTCAGTCAGAGGCGTTCGTCCGCACCGACCCGGCCATCCTCGAGGCGGCCAAGCGCTACGACATGACCGAATGCGAGCTGCCGTGGAGCGACCGTGAGGCGATCGTCCAGTCGATCCGCTGCTTCCAGTGCGACTCCGTCCACCACTACGACACCGCGGTGTGCGTGCTCTGCGGCGCATGCGACGACGTCTGCCCGGAGAAGGCAATCGACGTGGTGGTCTTCGGCGAGGACCGCGAGCGCTCGTCGGGTGGGGACACGATGGTGTGCCGGACGTCAGGAGGGGACCCGTCGTCGGGCGGGTACGAAGGCGAGATCTTCATCAACTACGACCGCTGCACCAACTGCAGGATCTGCGAGGACCACTGCCCGGTGAACTGCATCACCTTCGAGCGGGTGCGCTTCGTCGACGACACGATGCGCGTCGTTGAGAAGCCGCGGGTGACGGTGGATCTCCCACTGGTCGCGGTGCACTGAGCTCGCCGCCGGGTGCGCACGACGATGCGCTGATGCGGCGCGCGCTGCGCCTGGCCCGGGCGGCGGGCCGGCGCGGCGAGGTGCCGGTCGGGGCTTTGGCGGTGCTTGACGGCCGGGTGATCGCCGCGGCGTCGAACCGCATCGAGCGCACCGGGGACGCGACCGCGCACGCCGAGATGCTGGTGTTGCGACGGGCGTCAGCCCACGTGGGAGACTGGCGGCTCATCGGTGTCACTCTGGTGGTCACGTTGGAGCCCTGCCCGATGTGCGCGGGGGCGATGGTGCAGAGCCGCGTCGACCGTTGCCTCTACGGGGCGCGAGACCCGAAGAAGGGCGCCGACGGCAGTGTCTACGACGTCCTGCGCAACGCGGCCAACAACCACCGACCGCTGGTCACCGAAGGAGTGCTCGGTGCCGACTGTGGCCGTCTGCTCACCGACTTCTTCGCGGCGAGGCGTCGCGGCGGGCGGTGATGAGAGGGGCGTTGCCGCCCCCCTCAAATCCCCCCTGTCCTCGCGGTCGAGAACTCTTCGTGCGGGCAGTGACGGACTGGCAGCAGGAGCAGGTCCGCGACTGCAGTGCGAAGCATGCCACGTCACGTGCAAAAAGCCAACTCTCAGCGTGGGTATCGGCGCCGTGGACAGGAGATGTCACGAGGTATGAAGAGGGGTGAAGCGTTGCAAACAAAAACGGTGGCTGCGGGCCGTCATTGAACCGGCGGGGTGGGGAGCTGAGCGCTGCCGCGATCCGGTACAGATGTCGTGAAGCCCCGATCCGCCGGTCGGTTTGTGACGGCTGCTTGCTCGGATGTCCTCGATCTGTGACGACCCCCCATTGGCCCTGTGTGGGTGGCCGGTGGGTCGGCGACCATCGCCAGTGCATCCAATCGTGCACAGGGGTAGCCGTCGTGACCAATCGCAGGTGGCTGGCGGCCGCCGCTGCCGTCGCAGCCGTGACCGCAACCCTCGTCGTGGTCATGCTCAACAGCCCGGCCGCGGTCACGGTTCCCGTCGACGACTACGCCGAGATGGTCGCGCCCATGATCGCGGCGGGCGTCTGCTGGTGGACCGCGGCGCGGCACCACGGCCGCGCCCGGGTCGGCTGGATCCTGATCGGTGCCAGCGCTGCAACGTGGGGAGCCGGCCAGGCGGCCTGGACGTGGCAGGAACTGGTGCTCCACCTCGACAACCCGTTCCCGTCGCCATCCGACGCCGGGTTCCTCACGTCAGTGCCCCTGCTGCTGCTCGGCCTGTTCACCCTGCCGGTGTGGCCGGCGGGCAGCGGCGCCAAGCTGCGCGCCATCGGCGACGGGCTTCTCACCGCCGGTGGGCTGGTGGTGATCAGCTGGCACACCCTGCTGGCCGCGATCGTCGCCAGTCCCGCCGACAGCGCCCTGGCGCAGGGGCTCAGCCTCGCCTACCCGATCTGCGACGCGATCGTGGTCACCGTCCTGGTGATCATGTGGACACGCACCACGGCCGTCTCCCGAGCGCCGATCGTGATGCTGGGGCTCGGCCTCGGCCTCATCGCTATCAGCGACAGCACCTTCGCCTACCTCCAGGCCCAGGGCAGCTTCGGGTCGGGCAGCGTGGTCGACCTGGGATGGGTGGCCGGGTACCTGGTGGTTGCACTGGCCGCGCTCTACGCGCTCGACCGCCCGATCGTCCGGAGTCGTGCCCGGCCGCCCCGCTGGCGCAGCGCTGCGCTGCCGTACCTGCCGCTACCGGCTGCCATCGTGTTCGCGCTCCAGGAGCACTTCAGCGCCGGGGGCATCAGCCTGTTCACCCTGTTCACGGGCCTAGCGCTGTTCAGCCTCGTCCTGCTGCGCCAAGCCCTCTCCGTCCAGGAGAACATCGGCCTGCTGCGCCGGCTGGCGGCAAACGAGGTCGAGCTCAACCACCGCGCCGAGCACGACGCGCTGACCGACCTCGCCAACCGCGCGACCTTCATCGGGCGCGTCGACGGCTGGCTCGCGGATTCGTCGATGTCGAGCCTGTCGGCGATGATGTTCGTCGACCTCGACGACTTCAAGCAGGTCAACGACAGCCTCGGCCACACCGTCGGCGACGAGGCGATCATCGACGTGGGACGGCGCCTGCAGTCGTGCATGCGCGACGGCGACCTGGTGGGGAGACTCGGCGGCGATGAGTTCGCCATCTTCCTGACCAGGCTTCCCGATGTCGGTCACCTGGTGCGCATCGCGGAGCGCCTCATCGAGGCCCTCAACGAGCCCTTCCACAGCTCCGACATGCGTGCCTCGGTGTGCGGCACCATCGGCATCGCGATCGCCGAGCCGGGTGACAATGCCGGCGAGCTGCTGCGCCGTGCCGACCTTGCCATGTACGCGGCCAAGGCGCGTGGCAAGGGACTCTTCGGCATCTTCGAATCGAGCATGCACGTGGCCATGTATGCGCCGCTGGAGCGACGCGCGGCCCTGGTGAACGCGGTGCAGGCGGGGGAATTCGTGCTGTATTTCCAG
This sequence comes from Candidatus Dormiibacterota bacterium, assembly GCA_955652545.1. The sequence continues at coordinate 419 of CATPCA010000325.1, read as the reverse complement.
CCCGTCGTCGACGTGGCGACGCGCGGGCTGGTCGGCATGGAGGCGCTGCTCCGCTGGAGCCACCCGACGCTCGGCGTGCTGCCGCCGGCCGATTTCATCGCGGACCTCGAGAGCAGCGGCCTCATGGTCGAGGCCGGCACCTGGGTGGTCAACGAGGCGTGCCGGCAGGCGGTGCGAGTGCGCCGCGCCAGTGGACGTGACCTTTTCGTGAGCGTCAACGTGAGCAGCTCGCAGCTGCACGACGGAGGCTTCGTGGGTGTCGTCGACGCAGCGGTGGCGGCGAGCGGACTGCCGCCCGCCGCGCTGGTCATCGAGCTGACCGAGAGCGGCAGCGTTGGCGAAAGCGAACTGGTGGCGCTGCAACTCCGCCGGCTGCGCGAGAAGGGGGTGCGCGTCGCCATCGACGACTTCGGCAGCGG
>CATPCA010000324.1 GCA_955652545.1 Candidatus Dormiibacterota bacterium | reverse complement strand
GGGCGTCATCGAGGGGGACGCGGTCGTCGCCGGCGGCGAGCGCTATGAGTTCGACCACCTCATCATCTGTGTCGGCACGGTGGCCAGCGGACTTCCCGGCATCGACATGGAGCACCCCCGCGTGGTGACATCCGACGGCATCCTGCGACTCGAAAGGATTCCCAAGCGGATGCTGGTGATCGGCGGCGGCGTGATCGGGTGCGAGTTCGCCAGCCTGTTCGCTCCGCTGGGCACCTCGGTGACGGTGGTGGAGGTGCTGCCGCAGATCCTCAACGGCGTCGATCCGCGCATCGTCACCCAGTTCCGCAAGCTGGTCGAGAAGGAGGGCATCGCCTTCCACACTGGGCGGCGCGTCGAGAAGGTCGACTACCGCAAGACGTCTCTCACCGCCCATCTCGACGACGGCACCGACGTGCCCGCCGACCTGCTGCTCGTCTCGGTGGGCCGGCAGGCCGACACCGCCGGGATCGGGCTCGAGGATGCCGGCGTCAAGCTGTCAGAGCGCGGCAACGTCGAGGTCGACGACCACCTCCGTACCGCCAACCCCAAGATCTGGGGGGCCGGAGACTGCATCGGCGGTGCCCAGCTCGCCCACCTGGCCAGCGCCGAGGCCGCCCGCGCCGTCGAGAATGCCCTCGGCCACGAGGTGATGGCGATCGACCGCACCGTGGTGCCATCGTGCATCTACACCCATCCTGAAATAGCCATGGTTGGCCTCAACTCGGAGACCGCCAAATCCGCGGGGCACGAGGTGAAGATCGGCCAGGCGCGATTCCTCGGCAACGGCAAGGCGCTCGGCGAAGGCGAACCGGACGGCGTCGCGCAGCTCTACTCCGACGCCGGCTCGGGACTCCTGCTGGGCGCCACGGTGATGGGCGTACACGCAGTCGAGATCATCCACGAGGTGGCGGTTGCCATCTCCGACGGACTCAGCGTCGACGAGCTGGGCTCGATCGTCCACGCCCATCCGACGGTGAGCGAGAACATCATGGACGCCGCGCAGGTGGCCGCCGGGGTTGCTCCCTACCTCACCTAACCGGGAGGGGCAGATCCCCTCCCGTTGAGCGCGGCCGATGCTTGCAGCATCACCCGCGCTCGTCCCTCCCCTCGGCGCGACTCCCCGCCGGGCGCACCTCGTCGAGCAGCTGCCGGTCGCGGCGCCGCAACCGCCTGACCCTCACCAGCCGGCGGGCCAGCGCTGCTTCGCGGATGGTCAGCACCGCGAAGAAGAGCCCGACGGCGAGCAGCACGGCTCCGATCCAGCGTGGCGACAGCACGACGCTGCTCGTCCCGCCGGCGAGGCAGAGGGCGGTGGCGATCCCGAACCCAAACGTGATGAGCAGACGGGAGGCCAACGACGCCGTCTCTCGCGCCTCACGGATCCGCCGCCGCATTGCCGGCGAGCTGGCCGCCGCTCGCCCCGCGGTGCGGCCGGCCGCCTGCGCCGCAGCAGCCCTGCGCCGCGCGCCCGCCAGCTTCCAGAAGAACACCCCGGTGAGAATCCGAATGAGCAGCGTCCACGGCATCGTTCAATTGTGGGCCACCCCCCGGCAAATCCGACTCCCTGCGCACGTCCACAGTGCAGGGCTCGAACCGGTGCTATCGTCGGGCACCCACGACGGCCACGGAGGTAACTGCGATGGTTCGGGCGTACGTCCTGATCACTGCCACGGCGGGCAAGGCGCTCGAAGTGGTCGAGCGACTGCGCTCGTCCCAGGGCGTTCTCAACGCCGACGCGATCACCGGGGAGTACGACGTGATCGCGCTGGTGCAGGCAGATGACATCGCGGGCATCGGCCGGCTCGTCGTCGAGCGAGTGCAGGGCGCCAGCGGTGTGCTCAAGACGATCACCTGCCTGGCAGTCCCGTAGCCCGTTTGGCGGTCACCGGCGTCTCGGCGACAGGGCTGCGGGACCTCGTCAACGAGTCGTTCGCGCTCCTGGGCGGCAGCCGCCGGCTGCGCCGGTCGCTCTTCCTGTGGATGGGTCTTGGGCTGGTGGTCAGCGAGGGCTTCACCATCCCGCTTGCGGAGCTGCACGATCCCCACTCGTTGGTTCCGCTCGGCGCCGGGGCGCTGGCAGCGTGGGCGGCTGTCTCCGTGTTCCTGGTCTTCGGCGCCCCGCTGCTGCTGACGCCGGACGGTGAGCGCGTCGACCGGTACGGGATTCCCAATGGGCTGACAGCCATCCGCGCCTGGCTCTGTTTCCCGCTGGTGGTGTCCGCCGCGGTTTCGCTGCCGGGGAGCCTTGGGCTCTACCTCTGGTGCTCTGTCGGTGGCAGCGCGGGGATGCTCGATTTCGTCGACGGCTACGTCGCCCGGCGGTTCGGACCGGTCACCGCCCTGGGCAAGGCGATGGACCCCGCGATGGACGCCGTGTTCTTCGGCATGGGCGGAGTCGGCAGCTGGCTTCTGGGCATCTCGCCGGGCTGGCTCGCGGCGGGCATCCTGGTCAGGTACATGGGGCCGTTCGTGGCCACGCCGTTCGTCTTTCTCGCCGGCAAGCGACCCGAGCTGGTGCACACCGTCTGGGGCCGGCGCAACACGGCGGCCATCGGCCTCGTGTTGTTCGTGCTCATGATCGTGCGACTCTCCGGTGGCCCAGTGAACACCGTGGCCGTGGTGATCGCGCCGCTGCTGCTCGTGCCGACGTTCGTGCTGCACGTCGTGGCGCTCGTCAGCCGCACCGTCGACGCGCCGCGCGCCGCCTGACCACCGCGTGCGCACGCTCAGGCGCGGGTGATGCGACCCTGCACCGCCTCCAGCCACGCGCGAGCTCCGAGGTGGAATGCCGCAGGGTCGACGTTGCAGCCGAGGCCCACGAGAACGGCCTCGGTCTCCTCGTCACTGAATCGCTGCGCGAGCAGCGAGCGCAGCTCGTCCGCCGTCTGCGCGACCGATGAGCGTGTCGACTCGGCGACGAAGTCGTCGGCGACGTCCTCCCATCGGCCGCTGTCGAGTGGCCAGTCCTGGTGGAAGTAACCGCCGAGGAACTGACGAAGCTGGGGGTAGCTCGCGCCCGGATCGTCGAGCATCTCCTGGCGGGACAGGTCGGCACCTCCGCTCTTCATGGCAGTCGAGGATAGGCGGTCAAGACGGCAAATCCTGACGCGTACCCGGTGTGGCGTCGCAGCACCACGCGGAGTGCGCTCGCGGGCAAGGGCATCCCGTCGCCAGCCGCCCACCGGCTGCGCATCAGGACTCCGCCGATGACCTCCTTCATGTCGTGGTCGATGACCAGGCGCGACCTCTGCCCGGCCCGCCAGCTCCCCACGTCGTGCCGGTTGGCGGCCACGCAGGCTTCGACGGACCGCTGGGCCGTCGCCACATCGGTGAACGAACCCGTCGCCGGCAGCTCGCGATGGCGCGCCAACCGGTCGGACTCGACGGCCGGGCTGCTCCCGCAGTGGCGTTCGAGCGTGTGACCGTCGCCGTTGCGTTCGTAGACCTCGAGAGGCTCGACGCTGAGAGGCGTCCGTACTCGCAACCGCGGGACGCCCGGTGGGCGGCGGCGCGTGGACGGGCGAACCCGCGGGCGATCGTATCCACCATCGAGCTCCATCGCCTCCCACCCCGTGCGCCTCCTTTCGACGCTGGTGACTGTCGGCGGCATCGCCGGACACGGTGAGGACAAACCCCGGGGCCCTCGACCTCCGGACGGTCGCCGCCAGTCCGCGGGGATAATCCGCGCTCAGTGCAGGCGGTCATCAAACCAACACCCGCGCCCGGCTTCACCCTTGCCGACGTTCCCGAGCCGGTGCCGGGTGAGGGCGAGCTGCTCCTGCGCGTCGCCGCCGCTTCGGTGTGCGGCACCGATGTGCACCTCTACGACTGGAACCCGTGGGCCGCGGCTCGTGTGCATCCACCGCGCGTCATCGGGCACGAGATCTGCGGGGAGGTGGTGGGACGTGGGCCTGCCACCCACGTTCCCGACGGGCGACGCGTTGCCGTGGAGTCGCACATCGTCTGCGGGCACTGCGCCTCGTGTCTTCGGGGAGACTTCCACGTCTGCACCAACACCCGCATCCTCGGCGTCGACGTCGACGGCGGCTTCACCGAGCTGGTGGTCGTCCCACAGGCCAACGTGTTTGCCGTCGGCGACGACACACCCTCGGAGGTGGCCGCCGCTCTCGAGCCGTTCGGCAACGCAGTCCACGCCTGCTCGTATGGCGACCTGCAGGGCCGCACCGTCGCGGTGTTCGGCTGCGGTCCGATCGGCTGCGCCGCCATCGCCATCGCCCGCGCCGACGGCGCGGCGACCGTGATCGCCGTCGACCGCAACCGCTACCGCCTGGACCTGGCCGAACGCATGGGCGCCGCCCACCTCGTGGTCGCCGACGACGATGTCGAAGCGGATGTGCGCGCCGCCGCCGGCGGGGCGGAGATCGATTGCGCGCTGGAGATGAGCGGTGCCCCGAGCGCTGTGGTCGCCGCGACGAGGGTTGTGCGCCCCGGCGGTTGGATCAGCCTGCTCGGCATCGGCGACGAGCCGACCAGCCTCAACCTCTCCGACGACGTCGTCATGAAGGGCATCAGCATGCACGGCGTGGTCGGCAGGCGCATCCCCAAGACCTGGGACACGACCATGGAGTACGTGCGCAGCGGCGCCATCGACGTCGCCGCGCTGATCACCCACCACCACGCGATGAGCGAGATCGAGCGCGTCATCGAGCTCATCAAGTCCGGCCAGTGCGGCAAGGTATCGCTGCACCCCGGCTGATCGCGTCGGATCTCGCCCCTCCCGCCGGGCGAGCTATCGTCTGGGCATGGCCATCGAATCGATCTCGACCTCGGACGCCGTCCGGCACCTCGACGCCTCCCTCCAGGAGGATCTCGACGCGCTCCGCAATGAGGGCCTCTTCCGCCCGTTGCGTGTCCTCGAGTCACCGCAGATGGCCGAGGTGGTCATCGGCGGACGCCGTCTGGTCAACCTGTCGTCGAACAACTACCTCGGCCTCAACACCCATCCACGTCTCATCGAAGCGGCGGTCAAGGCGGCCAGTGAGTGGGGCGCAGGCAGCGGTGCGGTGCGCACCATCGCCGGGACGCAGTCCATCCACGAGCAGCTCGAATCGCGGCTGGCCGCCTTCAAGCACACGCAGGCGTCGCTGTGTTTCCAGAGCGGCTACACGGTGAACGTCGGCGTCATCGGCTCGATGCTCGAGACCGGTGACTGCGTTGTCAGCGACAAGCTCAACCACGCCAGCATCATCGACGGCATCCGGCTCACCAAGGCGGATCGCATCCTCTACGAGCACGTCGATGTCGATGACGCCGAGCGTGCCCTCAAAGCGGCGCGGGACAAGGGATATCGCCGCGTCCTGCTGATCACCGACGGCGTCTTCAGCATGGACGGTGACATCGCGCCGCTGCCCGACCTGGTCGAGCGCGCCGAGAGGTACGATGCCGCGGTGATGGTCGACGACGCCCACGGCACAGGTGTGCTCGGTCGTAACGGCCGGGGCAGCACCGACCATTTCGACCTGCACGGTCGCGTCGCGCTCAACATCGGCACGCTCAGCAAGGCGGTGGGCGTCGTCGGCGGATACGTCGCGGCGTCGCAGACGGTGCGCGACCACCTCATCCACAAGGCCCGGCCGTTCCTGTTCTCATCGTCACAACCACCTGCGGTGGTGATGGCGTGCATCGCAGCCATCGACGTCCTCGAGCAGGAACCCGAGTTGATCGAACGACTCTGGGTCAACGCGCGATACCTGAAGAAGGGCCTGTCGG
>CATPCA010000323.1 GCA_955652545.1 Candidatus Dormiibacterota bacterium | reverse complement strand
GGCGGCGGTCGGGGGCGGCGTGCTCGCGGTCGACCTGCTCGAGCACGGCGAACGCCTGCTGGTCAGCGAGGTCAACCACACCATGGAGTTCCGCAACTCCGTGGAAGTCACCGGCGTCGACATCGCCGGCCGGATCGCCGCCCACACCCTGGACTCGGCGCGCAACGGCGGTGCCCAGCCCGCCGTGCTCACGGCGGTCAGCGCATGAGCGTCGCCGCCACCGCCGGCCTCGAGCCGCTGGCCCTTCTCGACGACCTGGTGCGCATCCCCTCTGTCACCGGCGATGTGGACGCGGCCGCTGCACGCCTGCTCGAAATTGCCGCCCACGCCGGCTTCGAGGTGGAGCGCGACAGCGCCGGCAACGTCGTGATGACCTGGGGTGAAGGGGCGGCCGATGACGAGATCCTCCTTCTCGGTCACCTCGACACCGTGCCCGGGGAGATAGCCGTGCGCCACGATGGCCGACGCCTGCATGGACGGGGCACCGTGGACGCCAAGGGCCCGCTCGCCGCGGCGCTCACAGCGGTCTCGCGCCTCCCCCGCGACGATGGCCGGCGGGTCACGGTCATCGCCGCGTGCGACGAGGAGGGGGCATCGCTCGGGGCGCGCCACCTGCGCAGCCGCGTCGGGCCGGCCCACCTCGTCGTGCTCGAGCCGAGCGGCTGGGACACGATCACCACCGGGTACCGCGGCTGCGTGCGCCTCACTGCCACGGTGCGCCGGCCAACCGCACACCATGCCGGTCCGCTCGCCGGAGCCGCCGACGTGCTGGTCACTCTGCTCGGGGAGGTGCAACGGTCGCTGCATCGCGACGCCGATCGCGCCGTCGACCGCGTGCAGGTACGCGTCAACACGCTGAACACGAAGGACGATGGCACAAGCGAGCGCGCTGAAGCGGCCATCGAGGTGCGCATTCCCGTTGGGGTCACGGTTGAGGGTGTTCTCGCGCAACTGTCCGGGTTGCTCGGCGATACGCACGTCGAGGTCGTGTCGGCGTGCGAGTCGGTCCACGTCTCGCGCGGCAACGCGGTCGCTCGCGCCCTGGCTCGCGCCGTCACCGTCGCCGGCGGCCGGCCACGGTACACCACCAAGACCGGGACCTCAGATCTCAATGTGGTGCTCCCCGCATGGGGATGTCCGGCGGCCGTGTACGGCCCCGGGGACTGCAGCCTCGACCACACCCCTCGCGAGTCGATCGACGTCGGGGAACTGCGTCGCGGCGCCGACGTCCTCGAGGCCGCGGTGCGGTCGCTGCGGTGACTCGCCTCCGCGCCACGGTGGTCGGCGCCGCGGGGTACACCGGCGGTGAGCTGCTCAGGCTGTTGCTCGGTCACCCCCACGTCGACGTTGTTGCGGCGACCAGCGAGCGGTTGGCTGGGGCGTATGTGCACCACACCCACCCCGTGCTGCGCGGGCGCACTGCACTGCGCTTCAGCGCGCCTGCCGACCTGCCGCCCTGCGACGTCGCCTTCAGCGCGCTTCCCCACGCTCAGACCGAGGCGAGCATCGAGGCACTTCGCGCTGCCGCGCCCCTGGTGATCGACCTCTCGGCCGACTTCCGCCTGCGTGAGGCGGCCGGTTACCAGCGCTGGTACGGCCGCGATCATTCGCGCCCCGACCTCCTGGGGAGCGCCGTGTATGCACTCCCCGAGATCGACCGGCATCGGATCCGCGACGCGGAGCTGCTCGCCACCGGCGGTTGCGTTGCCACCGCTGCCATCCTCGCGCTGCTGCCCCTGGCGCGCGCCGGTGTGGTCGACACGGCGCAGTACGTCGTGGTCGACGCCAAGGTGGGTTCATCGGCCGCGGGCGCGCAGCCGGGTGCGTCGTCGCACCACCCCCACCGCAGCGGCACGATGCGCTCCTTCGCTCCCACGGGCCACCGCCACACCGCCGAGGTGGTCCAGGAGACGGGGCTCCGCAACGTGGCGCTCTCTGTCACCGCTGTGGAGGCGGTCCGCGGCGTGCTCGTCACCGCCCACGTCCCATTGGCTGACGACACCGTCGACGACCGCCGCCTCCGTTCCATTTTCCGCGAGGCGTATGCTGCCGAGCCGTTCGTGCGCGTCGTTCACGAGGCCAAGGGAATCCACCGCCATCCCGAGCCAAAGCTGCTCTGCGGCACCAATATCTGCGAGGTGGGCTTCGAGCGCGATCCTCACGCGCCGCGCGCTGCCATCCTCGCCGCCATCGACAACCTCGGCAAGGGCAGTGCCGGCCAGGCCGTCCACGCGCTCAACGTGCACGCCGGCATGGACGAGTGCTCCGGTATCGACTTTCCTGGGCTGTACCCGATATGAGCCGCGACGTGCTGGTCATCAAGATCGGGGGCAGCCTCACCGCCCCGGCCGGCCTGCTCGACGACATCGCCGCGCACAACCCGCCGCTGATCGTCGTGCACGGCGCGCATCGTGTTCTCGACGACCTGGGCGCGCGGCTCGGCCATCCACCGCGGTTCGTGGTGTCGGCGCACGGTGCCACCAGCCGGTACACCGATGCCATGGCGATGGACCACTTCCTGATGGCCTACTGCGGCTTGGTCAACAAGCGGTTGGTCGAACAGCTGCAGCGACGCGGCGTCCGCGCCGCGGGCCTCGCCGCCATGGACGGCGGCATGGTGAGCGGACACCGCCGCGCCAACCTGCGCATCCGCGAGAGGGGCCGCACGATGGTCCTCCACGGCGACCACGCCGGCAGCATCGAGCGCGTCGACACCATGTTGGTCGGAGCACTCCTCGACGCCGGGTGCACGCCGGTGATCTGCCCGCCCGCGCTGGGACACGACGGGTCGCCGATCAATGTCGACGGGGACCGGCTTGCGGCGGAGCTGGCGATTGCGCTCGGCGCGCGTAGGCTGATCATCCTCTCCGACACGGCGGGCTTCCTTGCCGACCCCGACGATCCCGCCAGCGCGGTTGCGCACGGGTCACTCAACGGCATCGAGGGGCTGCGCGCGTCGGCGCGGGGACGCGCCCGCGCCAAGCTCGCCGGCGTCGAACGTGCGCTGCGTGGCGGTGTCGAGTCGGTGGGCCTCTGCGACGGGCGCGGGGACCGTCCGCTGCACGCTGCGCTCGACGGCGCGGGCAGCTGGTTCACGGCTGCGGCTGCGGCGGCGGTGGTGGCGTCGCCATGACCGCAGCGACGGCGCGGGCGGCGGCACGGCCGGCGATGCGCACCATGGCGGTGCTCGCCGGCCGCGGCATCGACCTGGTGCGCGGCCACGGCAGCACCTTGATCGACAGTGAGGGTCGCGAATACGTCGACCTGGTCAGCAACTACGGCGTCAACCTGCTCGGCCACGCTCACCCCGCGGTCAACGCAGCGATCGTCCAACAGTCGGCGCTCCTGACCAACGCGCACCAGTCATTCGGCAGCCCGGTGCGCGACGACTTCCTCGCCGTGCTCGGCACGCTCCTGCCGGGCGAGTTGAGCCGGGTGTGTTTCGTCAACTCGGGAAGCGAGTCCGTGGAGGTGGCGATGAAGCTGGCTCGTGCGGCCACCGGGCGGACTCGCATCATAGCCATGCATGGCGGCTACCACGGGCGCACCTACGGTGCGCTGAGCTTGACCGCGCAGCCGGCGTACCGCGACCCATTCGCCCCGCTGCTGCCCGACGTCAGCCACGTCGCCTACGACAACGTCGAGGCGCTCGACGCCGCCCTTGACGAGAGTGTCGCCGCCGTCGTCATCGAGCCGATCCAGGGCGAGTCGGGTGTGCGCGTTCCCGCCGGCGGTTACCTGCGCGCCGCGCGTGAGCGCTGCTCGGCGGTGGGCGCGCTGCTCGTCGCCGACGAGGTGCAGACCGGCTTCCGCACCGGGGAGGTGCTGGCCTGCGGCCATGACGGAGTGGTGCCCGACGTGCTCTGCCTCGGCAAGGGCATCGCCAACGG
>CATPCA010000322.1 GCA_955652545.1 Candidatus Dormiibacterota bacterium | reverse complement strand
CGGGTCGGCGCTGTGGATGCCCTCGACGTCCGTGTAGATCTCGCACTCGTCGGCCTGCAGCGCCACCGCCAGCGCCACCGCCGTCGTGTCCGAGCCGCCACGGCCCAGCGTGGTGACGTCGAACTGCTCGGTGGCTCCCTGGAAGCCGGCCACGATGACCACCCGTCCCGCGGCGAGCTGCTCGATCACGCGTTGCGGAACGATGTCGGTGATGCGCGCGCTGCGATGAGGACCGCTGGTGCGAATGCCCGCCTGCAGGCCGGTGAGCGACACCGCGTCGACGCCTCGAGCGTGCAGCGCCATCGCCAGCAGCGGCGCGGTCACCGTCTCCCCGGTGCTGAGGAGCATGTCCATCTCCCGCGACGGCGGGTCAACGTCGAGCTGGTGGGCAAGCGCGATGAGCTCGTCGGTGGTGTCGCCCATCGCGCTCACCACCACCACGACGCGTTCGATGGCGCTGCGGGTGTGGGCGACACGCTCGGCGACGAGGTCCAGCTTGGCAACCCCGGCGAGGCTGCTGCCCCCGTACTTCTGCACCACGACGGTCACGCGCGCACCTCGACCCGCGAGCCGAAGTTGCGCGGTCGCAGCACCAGCACCGTCCCGGCGACGGCGAGTCGCTCCGCGGCGCCGCGCAGGGCTGTGCTGACAGGTGACGGGTCGCGCGCGGTCAGCGCCAGGATCGAGGGTCCCGCCCCGGCCAGGCAGGCGCCGTCGGCGCCCCCCTCATACGCTGCCTCGATCAGCGAGGTCATCGGGGGGAACAGCGCAGCCCGCTGGGCCTGGTGCCAGCGGTCGTCCATGGCCTCGCGCAGGGCTGGGTAATCGCCCAGCAACAGGGCGCGCACCAGCAGCGCACACCGCCCGGCGTTGAACAGGGCGTCGTCCCGCGAGAAGGATGGCGCCACCACCTTGCGCGCCGCCGCCGTCGCCAGGCGCGCGTCGGGGGCGAACACCACCGCGTGGAGCTCGTCGGGGACGTCGCAGCGCACCAGGGCCGCTCCCGGTGCGCAGATGGCGAGACCGCCGAGCAGCGCGGCGGCGGCATTGTCGGCATGGCCTTCGAAGCCGGCTACGCAACCGACGATCTCCGGCTCACTCCAGGGCGCACGGTGCAGCGCCACCGCGGTGAGCACACCGCTCAGGGCAGCCGCCGCGCTCGACCCCAGCCCGCGCCCCATCGGGATGGAGTTGACGCAGCGAAGGTGCACACCGCGGGCGGAATCGGCCACGCCCAGCCGCGCACAGGCGTCCAGGTAGGCCCGGGCCACCAGGTTTCGACCGGGGTCGAGCAGCTCGTCGTCCGACTCGACCCCATCGACCTCGACGGTGACCGACCCGCCGTCCGTCGACTGGGCGGTGACCTCATTTTGCAGCTGGAGCGCGAGCGCGAGGATGTCGAAGCCGGGGCCCAGGTTGGCCACCGTCGCCGGGACGCGCACCGTGGTCCTCATCGCAGGCCGAGCGCGGCGGCGATCGCGTTAGCCCCGCCATCGACGGTGGTCGGCGAGCGCAGTCCGTCCACCGCTATGGCCGGGTCCTTGAGGCCGTTGCCGGTGAGCACGCAGACCACCGACGTCCCCGGCGCCACGGTGCCGTCGCGAACCGCTCGACGGAGAACCGCCAGCGCAGCCGCCGAGGCCGGCTCGCAGAACACGCCCTCCACGGTGGCGAGGTCGTGCTGCGCGCGCAGGATGTCGGCGTCGCTCACCGCCATGATGGCGCCCTCCGACTGGTCGCGCGCCTCGACGGCGCCCTGCCACGATGCGGGGTTGCCGATGCGAATGGCGGTGGCGACGGTCTCGGGATCGGCGATGGGGTGGCCGACCACCAGCGGCGCCGCACCCTGCGCCTGCGCGCCGATCATGCGGGGCAGCCGGGTGCACAGCCCGGCGGCGAGGTACTCGCGGAATCCCCGCCAATAGGCGGTGATGTTGCCCGCGTTGCCGACCGGGATGGCCAGCACCTCGGGCGCGTCGCCGAGCTCGTCGACGACCTCGAACGCCGCCGTCTTCTGGCCCTCGATGCGGTGCGGGTTGACGGAGTTGACCAGGGTCAGCGGCAGGTCGTCGGCGAGAGTGCGCACCACCGCCAGGGCCTCGTCGAAATTGCCATTGATAGCCAGAACCTCGGCGCCATGGACCTGCGCCTGCACCAGCTTGCCCATGGCGATCCTCCCAGCGGGGATCACGACGACGGTGCGCAGCCCGAAGCGCGCCCCGTAGGCGGCGGCTGATGCCGAGGTGTTGCCGGTGCTCGCGCACACCAGCGCGGTGCTGCCCAACTCGAGCGCGCGGGCCACCGCGACCACCATGCCGCGATCCTTGAACGACCCGGTGGGGTTGAGCCCCTCGAGCTTGAGGTGGAGGCTTGACAGGCCGAGCTCCTCACAGAGGCGCGGCGCCGGAACGCAGGGCGTCTCCCCTTCGAACAGAGTGATCCGCGGCGTGTCCGCGGTGACCGGCAGACGCGCCCCGTAGCGTTCGATCACCCCGAGGCGGATCGGCATCAGCCCGGACCCAGGCAGTCCATGACCGCGATCACCTCATCGACCACCGCCAGCGAATCGAGTGTCTCGGTGGCCCGCGCGATCATCTCCGCCGCGACGGGCGCGGTCAGCACCGCGAGCTCAGCCGACCCGTTGCGGCCGGGCGGTGAGATCGACGCGAGCACCTCGACACCGCGATCCTCGAGCGCCTGCGTGACCAGCGAGGGCCCCTCAGCGACATCGCGCATGCGCACCCGGATGTACGCACCACGCTCCACCGTCGTACCGTCCGCGACGGCCGGCCGGCGGGTCGGCACTCGCGGGGTCTGCTGCGGTGCGCGGATGGTTGCAACCAGGTCGGACACCACCGCGCTTGCGGTGCTGTCACCGCCGCCGCCGAGACCGCTGAGCCGTACGCGCCCGGCCAGGTCCGCATCGACCACCAGCGCGTTGTCCGCATCATCGACGCCGTGGAGCGGATGCCCGGCGAGCACCACCGTCGGCCGCACAGAGAGAAAGGTTGTGTCAGCGGTGAGGAGAGCCTGGGCGACCAGCTTGATGCTCCCTCCAAGGCTCTGAGCTGCCGCGATGTCGACTGGTTCGACAGCGCCGATCCCGGTGGTGTCGACGTCGCCGGGCACCAGCGCGGCGTCGAACGCCAGCCGGCCGAGCAGCACCAGCTTGGCGGCGGCGTCGTGTCCGTCGACGTCGGCGCTGGGGTCGGCTTCGGCGAAGCCGCGCCGCTGCGCCTGCGCGAGCGCGGCGGCGAGCGTGCTGCCGTCGCGTGCCATCGCGCTGAGGATGATGTTGGTGGTGCCGTTGATGATCATCTGCAGGGAATTGACCCGGTCACCGCGCAGGCTGTCGGCGACCAGTGCCACCACCGGGAGCCCGCCTCCCGCCGCCGCCTCGTAGCGCAGCGAGACGCCCATCTCGGCGGCGAGCCCGCAGAGCTCGAGGCCATGGGCGGCCAGCGCGGCCTTGTTGGCGGTGACCACCGGCTTGCGTTGACGCAGGGCGCGCTCCATCAGCGCACTGGCGCGGTCGACCCCGCCCATCACCTCGACGACGATGGCGACCGCGTCGTCGTCCACCAGCGCCTCCGGCTCACCGTCAATCCGCACCGCCGGCGGGAGGGGGAGATCGCGAGGACGGGCCGGATCGCGCACGGCGACGCGGCGCACCACCGGGATCGCCCCGGCGCGGTCGCCGAGCAGCTCCCACTCATCGATGAGCCGGCGCGCCACCGCCGACCCCACCGTGCCGAACCCGATCAGACCAATCCCGACGTCCGTCATCGCCCGAGTCTAGGGATGCTCAGGTGGGCTGGCGCGCGACGTGACAGTCATCGGACACTCTCAATCACGCCAAGGATTCACCCCGTCGGGGGATATCCCACGCCGTTATCTACTCGCTATGATCCCGCCCAAGTCTGTACCCCAGCGAAACTGCGAGCGGGAGACAGTGACACTCAGCCGCCGGGGTCGGGGAGGCATCCGGTCAGGGACAAGGAGGAGAGCGTTGCACCCGTCCAGGTTCAGAATTGCGACCGTCGCTGTGGGGGCCTGCGCCATCCTCACCGCGGCCTGTGGCTCAGGCGGCACCGGACCGTCGTCCACCGGCCTGGCGGCGAGCCAGGTCATGAAATTCCCGATATTCTCGGACCCCCACAGCTGGGACCCGGGTGTCCTCGACCTCGAGGTCGATTCGGAGATTGTGCAGAACGTCTACGACAACCTTTGGCGCTTCGACGACAAGCTGAACATCGTCCCTGACATCGCAAGCGACGTCCCCACCGCCAGCAACGGCGGGATCTCCGCCGATGGGATGACCTACACAGTCCACCTCAAGCAGAACGTCACCTTCTCCAACGGCGACAAGGTCACCTCGAAGGACGTGCTCTACTCCTGGAACCGCGCGGCTGCCCTTCGCGGACCCTACCGGAGCAGCCTTGGCGCGATCGCCGGCTACTCGGCTGTTAGCACGGCAGGCAAGGCTTTCTGTGCCAAGGGCGCAGATCCGACGGCGTGCCACACGGCTGTCGAGCAGCACCTTGCGGCCAACGATCCCACTCTCCAGATGAGCGGCCTCACGGCGCCTGATCCGTACACCGTCAAAATCACGCTCAGTTCCGGCTGCGGCTGGTGCCTGGCGGCGTGGACCCTGCAAGCGAGCGTCGGCTCGATCGTTGACCAGAATGTGATCAAGAACGATCCGTTCAACTGGTGGTCAAAGCCCGGTGGACCCGGGGTCACCGACGGTCAGGTCGGGACCGGCGCTTTCTACATGTCCAACTACCTCGCCAAGCAGTCGGTACAGTTCAAGGCAGTGTCGAACTGGTGGGGATCCCCGAAGCCGACCCTGACCGAGGTCGACCTCGACATCAAGGATCCCTCCACGACATCGACCTCTGTGGCCGCGTGGGAACAGGGCAGCTACGACCTCATCGGCTACGGCGGCTACAGCACCCAGTTGCCCATCGCCGACCTCCTCCGCATCCAACACAGCTCCAGTGAGTTGAGCCAACTGCTCCTCAAGCCCAAGGGGCGCACCACCTGGCTGAGCCCCGACATCGGCAACCCCGCAACCGGGGGGCCGTTCCTGGGTGAGAGCGACGCCGCGAAAGGTCTGCGCCTAGCCTTCGACCTCGCTATCGACAAGCAAGCGCTGGCGTCAACGGTCTGCCACAACATCCAATGCACTGCTGCGACTGGAGGCGTGATCACCAAGGGCCTGATCGGCTATCTGGG
>CATPCA010000321.1 GCA_955652545.1 Candidatus Dormiibacterota bacterium | reverse complement strand
GTTTCATGCACGCCGCCAGCGTTAATCCTGAGCCAGGATCAAACTCTCCGAAAAAACGTCTCACCGGGCTGAGCCCGGTATTCGACGAATTCAGACGAGGTGCCTCACCAGCCCACGGCGAACCGTGAGCCCTAGGCCCTTTGCGGAAAGTCGTCTCCACTCTTCAATTGTCAAGGTTCTCGACGCGCGCGAATCCCAACGTATGGGAAAACGCAGCACTTCCCGGGCAGCAACGGCCAACCGGGCAAGAGGGGAAGTGTAGCGACCCAGGGGCCCTGCGTCAAGTTCAGCGGGCCGCGCCGAAACAGTCTCATCCACCCCTTCCGGTGCGCATAGAACGATACACGACAGAACAGCGGCGCGCCACCGGCAAGAACCCGGCGGCTTACAGGGCCCGGCGGCCAGCAAACGCACGGGCCACCGTCACCTCGTCGGCGTACTGGAGGTCGGCCCCTGCCGGGAGACCGTGGGCGAGGCGGGAGACCGTGATCCCCCGCGAGACCAGCCGGTCCCCCAGGTAGTGGGCGGTCGCCTCGCCCTCCACGTCCGGGTCGGTGGCGATGACCACCTCGCGAACCTCGCCCTCGTCGAGCCGGCGCTCGAGGGCGTCGATCCTCAACTGGTCCGGCCCGATGCCGTCGATCGGCGACAGCGCGCCGCCGAGTACGTGGTAGACCCCCGCGAACTCGCCGCTGCGCTCGACCGCGAGCACATCGAGAGGCTCCTCGACAACGCACATCACCGTCTGGTCGCGGCGCGGGTTCGAACACACCGCGCAGAGATCACCTTCGGCAATGAAGTAACACCGACTGCACGGCCGCACCCCGTCGTGCAGGTCGCGAAGCGCCGAGGACAGTCGAGCAGTGGCCTCCGGCGTCGCGCTCATGCAGTGGAAGGTCAGCCGCTGGGCTGTCTTGGGCCCGATGCCGGGCAGTCGGCCGAACTCCGCGGCCAGCCGCTCGACCGCCGCGGGGATCATTCCCATCGAGTCAGAGCAGGCCCGGCGGCAGTCCCAGCCCGGATGTGAGCTGTCCCATGTGCTGCCCCGCCATCTCGCGCGCCTTGTCGAGCGCGTCGTTGGCGGCGGCGAGGAACATGTCGGCGAGCAGCTCGGCACCTTCCTCCATGGCCTCTGGCTCGACGGCGACCGACAGCAGCTTCTGATGGCCGTTGGCGGTGACGGTGACGGCGCCACCACCCGCCGTCCCGGTGACGGTCATGTCCCCGAGCTCGTCCTGCAGCTTGGCCATCTTGGTCTGCATCTGCTGCAGCTGCTTCATCATGTTGCTGTTCATCGGTATCTCCTGCCTTTCTACAGGCAGTCTACGCAGCCCCGCCGCGAGACGGCCGGTCGGCGTCGTCGCGGAGCCTGGTCGATGTCACCCGACTCCCCGCAAACGTATCGAGCACCGCCTGGGTCGCCTCGCCGGTGCTACCCGGCCGCTTCGGCGGTGCCGTCCCCTCGCCAACGTACTTGACGTCGACCACCCGCGGCGACCCTGCCACCTCGCCGACGGCCTCGGTGAGGAGCGCGAGGCGGGTCCGATCGTTCAGCTTCTCGAGGTGGAAGTTGTACGGCGCCCCGACGGTCAGGGAGGTGTCATCAGCGGCGACGGGCCGGCAATCACGAAGCACGCCGGCCAGTGCGCGATCACGCCGATTGACCGCGTCGAGGAGTGCCGTCCAGTGCTGCTGCCAGGACTCGGCATTGGTGAGAGCCGGGGAGGCGTCGCCGGCTGCCGGGAGACCCTTCGGCTCGGCGCTCTGGGTCATGGTCGTCGGCGCGGGTCCGCGCCCAGGTGCCGGTTGTGGCGCCGGCGTGGCCGCGGGGCGTTCGGCAGTTGGAACTGCCGCGGGGCGATCCGCAGCCGGCCGCTGCGGTGCTGATTCAGGAGCTGGCGCCGGCGAACCTTTCGAGGGACCCAGGGGCGCTGGGGGTGCGCCGCTTTCGAGGTGGGTCACTCGCGCCTCGAGGGCGGCGAGCTGCGCCTCGCCAAGCGTTGTCTCCGTGATCAGGCGCATGACACAGAACTCCACCTGGAGGCGAGCGTCAACCGGCTGGCGCAGCTCGAGCTCGGCCACCTGGAGCAGCTCCAGGGCGCGCAGCCAGAACCCTGCCGGGGCCACCCGCGCCAGCACCACCGCAAGCTCCGCCTCGTCAGCCGCAACATCGGCTCCTTCGAGGTGGCCGAGGGCGGCGAATTCCGCGGCTCGACAGAGCCTCGATGCCTCGCGAAGCAGCTGGCGGGGATCAGCCCCTGAGTCGAAGGCTGCCGCGACCGCGCGGAGCGCCCCTCCCCCGTCGCCACCCGCCAGGGCGTGCAGCAGAGCCTGCAACGCGGCGGGGTCGCCCACACCGAGGGCACGGCGCACGTTGTCGGCGGTCAGTGGCCGGTCACCGCCCGCGAGCGCCTGGTCGAGCAGCGACAGTGCATCCCGCACGCTGCCCTGCCCGGCGCGGGCGAGGAGGGTGAGAGCCTCGGGCTGCGCCTGCGCTCCCTCGGCTTCGAGGATGCTGGCGAGGTGGGTGTTGATGTCGGCGGCCGAGACACGGCGGAAGTCGAAACGCTGGACACGCGAGCGCACCGTCTCAGGCACCTTGTGCGGCTCTGTCGTCGCCAGCACGAAGAGGACGTGCGGCGGCGGCTCCTCGAGCGTCTTGAGGAACGCGTTCCATGCCTCGGTGGTGAGCATGTGCGCCTCGTCGATGATGTACACCTTGCGTCGCAGAGCCGCGGGCAGGTACTTCACCTTCTCGCGGAGGTCACGCATCTCGTCGATGCCGCGGTTGCTCGCCGCGTCGATCTCGAGCACATCCACCGAGCTGCCATCGGTGATCTCGATGCACGCGCTGCACCGGTTGCACGGTTCACCGTCCTGCAGGTCGAGACAGTTGACCGCCCGCGCCAGGATGCGTGCCGTTGACGTCTTGCCGGTACCGCGGATCCCGGTGAACAGGTAGGCGTGCGCAAGCGTGCCGGCGCGCACCTCGTTACGCAGCGTGGTGGCGATCACGTCCTGCCCGATCAGGTCGGCGAACCGCAGGGATCGGTAACGCCGGTACAGAGCAGTGGCCACCGATCCACGATAGCCGACCAAGGGCGCTGACCGAACCGGCGCGGTAGTCGTTCGAGATGTGGGCGACAGCAACGGGCTGGAGGATCCGCGAGGCGAACGCCGAGCCGGCGCGGAGTCGCGCCGAGTGGGGAGTGAGCAGCGCAGGCGTTCGGGCGGCGCGGGGTATCTAGCCGGGAGGGGCTCCGTCGGCCACGGCGAAGCGCAGCAAGGCTCGCGCCGACCACCGCATCACTGTCATCGCCTCTTCGCGCGACAATCCAGCCACGTCCGTCAACCACACCAGCGCCTCGATCCCCGTCGCGGACCGAATCGACACCGCCAGCCGCCGCACCTCGTCGCCCGACATCGTTTCCCGGAGCGGCGCCAATGCGTCCTCGATCCCCCCGATCGCTCGCCCT
>CATPCA010000320.1 GCA_955652545.1 Candidatus Dormiibacterota bacterium | reverse complement strand
GAGTGGCATCGTGACGACGCCCGGAACTGGCTCACGCGAGCACGACTACAGAGCGCCGACATCGTTGGTGCACGGGAGACCCTGGATCGCGCTGAGGAAAGCCTGCGCTACAACCCGCGGCGCCACCGCGCGCCCGGGTCAGTGGACCATCTCCGTTCCGGTTTGGACAGCCTGGAACACGCCGCAGCACTGGTCCGCAGCATCGCCCGGACTCTGTTGGACATCGTCGAATCCGCCTCCAACGGGACGCCCCACCAGGCGGGGCTAAGCCCCGAGTACGCCACCTTTCTCAGCGGCGCGGCCGAAGCCATGCAAGCCTTCGGCGAGGCAGTCAGTGACCCTCTCGCGCCGACCACTTCCGACCGGGTGGCGGGGCTTCGGGGATCATTGGAAGCCGCCCGAGCCGCCTACCCCGCGGCGATCAACGCGATGGGCGTCGACCCGCAAGCCGAGCCCGCCACCTGGAGCAGCCACGGTTCCCTGCTCAACGCCGGCAGCAGGCTGCTCCGGGAGATGGACCCAGACGCCGGACCGCATGCTGACGCCTTTCGACCCGAGGCCCCTCCTCCGCCTCCGGAAGTCCTGCGCCCTGCCGCCGAAATGGCAATGCGCCCAGTCCGCGGCCTCCGAGCCGCGGACACTCGCCGGCGACGAAGGCTCCATCCCCCTGACGACAACGCGCCCAGTTGATCGGATCAGGTGCTCGCCAGGCGATGCCCATGGGGCGACCGCCGCTCGCGCTCAGACGGGAAAGGCGTGGCTCTCGCCGGCCTTGATCTCGTGGACCGTCTGTCCCACTCCGACCCTCACAGACGTGTCGGAGCTTTTCGCCTGGACGCCGACCGTCAGCTTGCCGCCCTCCAGCGTCAACTCCAAGAGTGTCCCTCGAAACCGCATGGGCAGGGACATCCCGTCCAGGCTGTCGATCGGCTTGGGATTGAAGTAGACGGCGCCGTCGCGGATGCTTTCCCCGAGGTAGCACCGCTGAACCAGGTCTAGCGTCCCGGACATCACCCCCATGTGGATGCCCTCCTCAGTCGTACCGCCCTGGACATCGCCGACATCGCTCTCGAGCGCGACCATGAACCTGTCCCACGAGCTCGCGACATCGAAGCTGGACAGCGCGCCGGCGTGGGCCACGAAGCTCAGCGTCGAGCCGTGAGAGGTCCTCTCGTCGTAGTAAGAGATGGTCTTGCGGACCGCCTCAGCTGAGTAGGCATAGCCGAGCCGATCGAAAATCTGCTGGAGCTCCTCCTCGCGGAACAGGAAGAACAGGAGCACGACATCAGCCTGCTTGGTCAGCTTGTAGCGGTCCGGTTCCTCGCCATCGGCTTTCAGTATTCGGTCGAGGCGCTGGATGTTGCCGTGCTTCTGACGATACGCGTCCCAGTCCAGCTCATCCAGCTTTTCGTAGCCCTCGAACTGGCTGATGATGCCGTCATCGTGGAACGGCACGAACATCTTGCGGCTCATCTCCCTCCAGGTCTCGACCTGGGCGTCGTCGATCCCGATCTTGGCGCACAGCGATCGGCGGCGCCGTTCGGGGAGCAGCTCGAGAACCTTCGGGGCGGTGTCGGAGATCCACGCGACCATCACGTTCGTGTATGCGTTGTTCCGGAGTCCGCCCTCGTCCGCACCGGGGTACTTTTCGTGGAACTCATCCGGCCCCATCACGCCGTGGATCTCGTAGCGATCACGGTCGTGGTTGAAGTGGGCGATGCTGGACCAGAAGCGTGCGATCTCGAGCATCATCTCCGCGCCATAGTCCAGCAAGAACGCGGAATCCCCCGTAGCACTGTAATAGTGCCAGATGTTGTAAAAGATGGCGGCATTGATGTGGCGTTGGGTTTGACTGAGATCGGGCTCCCACAGTCCCGACTCTGGGTTGAGATGGACGACCTGCGCCTCTTCCTCGCCGTCGCTGCCGCTCTGCCAGGGATACATCGCGCCCTTGTAGCCGGCCTCCCTGGCCAGCGCACGGGCCTCATCCAACCGCCTGTATCGATACCTGAGGAGCCCGCGCGTGATGTTGGGCAGCCGAAAGTTCAGGAACGGATAGATGTAGAGCTCGTCCCAGAAGATGTGCCCGCGGTAAGCCTCGCCGTTCAGACCGCGGGCGGGGACGCCGGCATCGAGTTCAGGCGTATGCGGTGAGCAGACCTGCAGGATGTGAGAGATGTGGAATCGAAGCAGGAACTGGACGCGCTCGTCCCGCGGGACACGGATATCACATTCGCTCCAGAGGTCGTCCCACGCCCGCACGTGACGCTCGAACGCGTCGGCGAACGTCCCCTGGCGGCCGACCGTCTTCTCGGCGTTGCTCCGGGGCTCGTTGATGGCCCTGTCATTCGACGTGTAGAACGTGACCACCTTCTCCACCCGAATCGGCGTCTGCTCTTCGACCCGGAAGGTCAACGTCTGCTGGACGTAGTCCTCCATCTGGTAGAGATCACGCGTGGTCTGCAGCTCTCCGCGCTCGTCATACACGCGAGTCCGCGCCGCCTCGGCGATGTAGATGTGCGACTGCCGGGTCTGGGCTAACAATGAGATGACGTCGGCCCAGGGAGATCGGCCGCCGATCGGGTTCAGGTGACGACCTTCCAGCTCGCGGTAGCGGGCGACGCCCCGGTTGGCCACCCGTGCGTCCAGCGCTGTTATCACCGCGACGTTGCCTGTCCAATTCTCCGGTGTGACCGTCCATTCAATCGCCGCCACATGCCTGTCGGCCATGCTGACGAAGCGGCGGCTCGCGAGCGTAGTCTCTCGACCCGCCCGGTCGCGAAAGCGAAGTGTCCGCCGGGTGGTCGCATTGCGGACGTCCAACTCCTGTCTGTAGCTCAGAAGTTCCACGTTGCCCAGACTGATCGGTTCCTCGTCCTCGATCCGCAGCTTCAGCAGCAGCCAGTTCGGCAGGTTGACCAGATCCTCGTTGAGCACCGGTCGTGCGTCCATGATCGTCGTCTCCCGGTTGTAGACTCCGTGGGCGTACGTGCCCGGGTAGTGCACGTCGTCCACCTCGGCCCACTCGGCGGCACCGCGTGTGCAGAAGTAGCCGTTGCCAGTCGAGGTCAACACCTCGCGAAGCCTCTCCTCCTCGGGAACGAACGAACCGTAGGCGAGGGTCCAGTCACGCATGGTGGTCCTCTCCGGCTTCATGTGCTCACCCATTCGCAGTCGAAGGTTCGTCCATCGAGTCGGCAAGCTCGCGGAGGAAGTCTTCCACCTCCTGCATTGTGTGCAGGACATAGTCGGCGGAGGTGGTCCGGCTTCCCACCTCAGGATCGTCGGCGCGGCCCACGAAGATGCCGATGCCCCGCCCTGAAAGCGCTTGGAAGGCGTCCTCGTCGGTGATGTCGTCGCCGATGTACAGGGGCGCGACGTCGTCACCGTTGAGGTCCAGCGTCTCGAGCAGGTAGAGCACGGCCTTGCCCTTGTCCCAATCGATCTTCGGCTGGATCTCCTGCACCATCTTGCCGGGCGTCAGCTTCAGCTCGTTTGGGTGCTCGGCGACCACCGCATCGACGATCTCCTCAACCTTGTGCCTCTCACTGTCAGAGACGAGCCGGTAGTGGGCGGCGATGGAGGCGCTCTTCGACTCCACCATGGCGCCGTCGATGTCGTCCATCTCCTCACGCAATGGCGCCTCCACCTCCTCGATCAGCCGCTTGTACCCTGCACCTTCATCCCGTTGAACGGTGCCACCCTCGGGACTCCAGATGTCGAAACCATGACTGCCGGCAACGATGAGGTCATCGACCCCCATCAGCTCCTGCACCACTTGGCGGTCTCGCCCGCTTACCACGCACACCGGACACCGTCTGGCCAGCCTTCGAATCGCCTCCCGCATGCTTGAGGAGATGATCGCGTCCTTGGGACGATCCACGATCTCGGTCAGGGTGCCGTCGTAGTCCAGGAATACGGCCGGTCGCTTTCCGGCCAGACGCTGGGCCAAATCGTCGCGGTCGTGCAGCGCGTGCGGTAGGTCGGCGATCTGCCGGGGCATGGCGCCTCCTTTGGTTTCGGGCAGTGCTCAGCGCATCGAGGCTCGTTCCAGCCGGCCCCTGGACAGTGCATTGACGGCGACCTCGTCGAGCGAGGTGACGACCAGGTCGGCGCCGGCATCATTCAAGAGCGTCTGGTCGCTCATCCTGGCGATGCCGAGCGCCGCAAATTCGCCCGCCTTGGCCGCTTGCACGCCGGATGTTGCGTCCTCGACAACAAAGCAGTTCTCAGGCGGGAGACCAAGCTCCTGAGCAGCCGTCAGGAACATCATCGGGTGCGGCTTACCATGCTCGAAGTCCCGACCTGAGATGTCCACGTCGAAGAGGTCGAGCAACGTCAGGCCCTCTTCGATGAAGTCATACGGCAAGCCCCTTTCGGCCGCGAAGACGTCGAGCCGGATCTTCTTCAACAGGAGGCCGGCGTTCTTGGACGAGGATGCGACAGCAACCGGGATGCCCAAACTCTTGACGGCCAGGAGAAAGCGCAGAGCGTCGGCGAAGGGGTGGAACTGGCCTGCTTCGATCAGCTTGGTCACTCGCTCCTGCTTGCGCTGCCCGTATTCGTCAGCGCGGCTCTCAGCCTCGGGTACTTCGAAGAACTCGAGCGCAGCCAGCGCGCCACTCCTGCGCGGCTTCCCGGACATTTCCGCTTGATAGACGGCAGGGGTGAAACGTTCAGGCGTGTACTTGGTTTGATCGCGGATGTCTGCCCACTCGGTCTCCATCAGGTCCTGGAAAGCTTCCCTCCAGGCAAGCTCATGGGGCGAGTCAACCAGCACCCCATCGACGTCGAAGATCGCTCCCCGAAAGCCCACAGACCATCCTCTCTGCCCAGTTCAGCCCGGCTCAACTCCGGAATTATCCGCTTACCCGCGGAGCTCGATGATGACGACGCCGCGGTCGACGTCTGTAGTCTGCTGACATCGTGGTCGTCTCGTCGCCCGTCACGGGGTTCTCCGACGCCGACGTCCCGGCGGGACACGCGGTTCCGGTCGTCGAGCTCGGCGGCTCGCACGTGGCAGGCGCGCTGGTCGG
>CATPCA010000319.1 GCA_955652545.1 Candidatus Dormiibacterota bacterium | reverse complement strand
TCGCCCGCATTGGCCGCCAGGAACGCGAGCAGGTCGAACTCAGTGTGGGTCAATGCGATGTCTTCGTCGCCACGCACCACCCGGCGCTCCGCCGTGTCGATGACCAGGCCACGGAAGAGCAGTCGTCGCCCCTCGCCGTTGCGCGCCACGTTATCGTTCACCTTGCGCAGGTGGGCCGCGATGCGCGCCAGCAGTTCACGCGGGCGAAATGGCTTCTGGATGTAGTCGTCGGCGCCGATCTCCAGCCCGAGGACGACGTCGATCTCCTCGTTCTTGGCGGAGAGGATGAGCACGGGCATTCGGTGCCCGGCACGCCGGAGGTCACGGCAGATGTCGAAGCCGGAGAGATCGGGCATCATCAGGTCGAGAAGCACGATGTCGGGGTGCACCGACTCGACCGCCCCCAGGGCTTCGGCGCCTCTCTCGACCTCGGTGACCTCGTAGCCCTCAGCCTCACAGGTCAGCCGGACAGCCTTGCGGACAAGGGTGTCGTCATCGACGACGAGGACCGTCGTCTGCCGACCTTGCACTTCATCATCCTTCACAACTCTTGACCGCAGCACGATTCTAGGCGCGAGCCGCGAGCTGTGCGATAAGGCGAGAGGAGTCCGCCGCAAGTTGCTGCTGATACCATACGGGCCGATTTCCGGGGGCGCCGCCTGCCTCTGCGCACGTTGCGACCGCCAGTCACAGGAGCCACCTCAGTGCAGACTCAGGGTTCGCTGCAGGAGTCCGACCTCGCATCGCTGCTCCAGACGATGCAGTCGGAGCGGGCCACCGGCACACTGACTCTCGAGGACGGCTCCGACCAGGCGGCCCTGTACTTCCTGTTCGGCCACCTTTTCCACGCCTCGGGCCCCGGCGGCGAGGGTGAGCCCGTCGTCGTCACGGCGCTGGGCTGGCGCGAAGGTAACTACCACTTCGATCCTCGGGCCAAGCTCCCCGCAGAGGAAACAATCAAATCGTCGCCTGCAGAGCTGATTGCCGCCGCCGAGGGTGCGGGGGAGCCCGTACCGGCGCCCGTGGCGGCCGGCGGCCGCGCGGGCGCCAAGCCGACACTGACAGCGCTCGACGGCGACGCGGCGCCGCCACCGCCGGATGAGCCCGTCTCGACCGGTGGGTCTGATTGGAGCCCGGCTCCCGCCGCGCCGGCGCCAGAGCCGGCTGCGCCCGCCCCGAGCAACTGGACCACGCCGGCGTACACCCCGTCCGAATACGTGCCCGCCGAGCCCGTCGCGGTCGCCGAGGTCGCCGAGCCGGCCAGCGTCGCCGCCGAACCTCCCCGCAGCTCGCTCCCCGTCGGCACCTCCGGCAGCACGTCCAGTCGATTCGTCGGGTCGCTGCCGATCCCTGCCGGCAAGGTGCAGTACGAGGGCCTCAAGAGCGCGTTCGTCGACTTCCCCAGGTTGCTTCGCACCTTGCGCACAGAGCGGCACACCGGATACATCCGCCTCCTCAGCGGCGCAGCCACCGGCGTGCTGCTGCTCCGGGAAGGCGAGCTGATCGAAGCCGAGGCCGGTGACGACGGCTCCGCCCACGGAGAGGATGCCTTCATCATCTTCCGCCGGCAGATGGACACCGGCGAGGGGGTCATCGACGTCATCGAGCTCGACAGTGAGACGGTCACCTCCGTTGCCCGCCTGCTCACCGGGCCCCCCCTCTTCACGGGCCTGCTCGCCCGCTTCATCAACTTCCCGGCACTCCTCGAATATCTTGGCGAGGAGAGGGTCGACGGCTCCGTCATCGTGTCCGGCGGCTCCCAGGCCGGCGTGATCCTGCTCAGCGCCGGTGGCGTCCTTGCCGCCTACACGGCCGATGCGCGAACGCCGCTGACCAGCACCGAGACGGTCGAGGCTCTCGCCGCCGAGCGGCCGGCGAACATCGAGGTCCGCGGCGATGACAGTTCGCGCAGTGGCATCGACGTCGAGGCGGCCCTGTCCCGGCCCTACTGACCTGGCGGCTGACCCGGGTCGACGACTCCGCCGCGCCGCCCGCGCGCTGATCCTCTGCCTCGGCGCTGCGGGATTGTGTATCGCGCTGAGCGGGTGCTTCTCCGCTCCACCGCAGATCATCTCCCTCGAGCCCAATCGCGGCTCCACCGGCGTCCTGGCCGATGCCCCGGTGCGGGTGGTCTTCGACCGGCCGGTGCTGCGCTCGAGCGTCGTCGGGCGCTTCACGGTTGACCGCACCATCCCCGGGTGCGACCTCAACGGGGCGTTCACGGCCGCGACCACGGCGCCCTGCTCGATCCGGTGGCTCGATCCGGTGCCGGGTTTCGAGCTGCTCCATACCGGGGCGGTGTTCGCGCCGCTCACCAAGTACACCTTCACGCTGTCCGGCGGTTTCAGTGATCCGCAGGGCGACCTCAACGGCCTCGACCACCATTGGGACCTGACCAGCGCGCCGGCGCCACGGATCACGGCGACGGCGCCCGCCGCCCGCTCCGGCGATGTCCCCGTCGACGCGCCGCTCGCCGTTGGCTTCTCGGCGCCGATGGATGCCCGGTCGACCGCGGCGGCGATCACGCTGGCGCCCGCGGTGCCGGGAACCGTGGTATCGCGCAACACGCTCGACCACAGTCGCTTCACCATCCTGCCAGGGCAGTTGCTCAAGCCCGGCGTCGAGTACACGATCACGATCGCCGGCTCGGCCCGCGGGGAGGACGAGCAGGCGCTGGCAGCGACGGGTGCTGTCCGGTTCACCACCGGGGCTCGGCTCGGCGGATCGCACGCCGTCGTCCTCGCCGGCGCGCCCGGCGCCAACTCCACCGAGGTGTTGCTGCCGGCGCTCGCCCCCGCGGCCGCCGGGGATCCGATCGCGGCGCCGGTGCTGCTGCAGGCGCCCGTCTGTACGGCGTCGCTCGGCTGCGGGATCCTGGCTGCCCAGGCGCCCTTGTCCACCTACGAAGCAGCCTCAGTCGCTCCTGACGGGTCCCATATCGCCGTGGTGGTCGATGATGCGGTGACCGCGTCGGCGCAGCTGGAGGTGGTGGACACGATCCACGACACCACGCTCACCCGGATCCCCGGCGGGGTGCGGCCCTCGTGGTCGCCTGACAGCTCCGAGCTCGCGCTTGTCACCGGCTCGCAGGTCGAGGTGCTCGACATCGGCTCCGGCGTGCTGACCGTCGTCGATTCCGGGATCGGGCTGCGCGCGCCACCGCTATGGTCTGGGTCCTCCACCCTGATCTTGAGCACAGCCGCGACGGCGGCCGGGCCGCCCGGGGTTGAACTGGTGAACCTTCTTGTCGGCGCGCGCTACTCGCTTCCCGGGGTGCCGTCCGGTTCGATCGCGGCGGCCGTGTCTCCCGCGGGGAGCCGGCTTGCGATCACCACACCGGCCGGCACGACCCTGGTCGCACCCGCGGCGGGGGCGGCGGGGACAGCGCAGACCCTGCCGGGGCACCTCGATGCCATCGGCTTCGCCGGCGAGGGGACGCTGATGGCCATCAACCCGGACACCGAGCACCTGGTGCGACTCAGCGTCGGCGGCGGCGACACCACGGCGGTGAGTCTCGCGCCGGCGGTGGTCGCTCTCTCCAGTGTGCGGGTTGCCACCGACGGACGCCGGATCGTGTACCTCGCGTTCGACACGGCCGGGGGGGTCCAGGCCTTCGTGGCCAATGCCGACGGCAGCGGTGCCCTGGCGATCACGCGCTTCGTCACCAGCTCGGGGCTGGTGGCCCAGACGATCGATTTCGCCGACTGATCCGGGTCGCCGCCAGCGGTTTGGGTAGGCTGCGGACCGTGGCCGTCCCCCTCCTGTTCCTCATCGCCGACACCGGTGGCGGTCACCGTGCCGGCGCCACCGCGGTGGCCCGCCGCATCGAGGCCGACCGGCCCGGCGAGTTCGACATCCAGATCGTCGATCCCGTCGCCACCGGCTCCCCGGCCGTTCTCGGCCGCACAGCCGCCCTCTATGGCCCGCTCATCCAGCATGCCCGCTGGCTGTGGGCCGGGATGTACCACGCCACCAACTCGCGCGCGGCGGTCAGCGTCATGCGGAGGTCCGTGCTGCGGCCGGTGCGCGATACGGTGGCCGGCCTGCTCAACTCGTCCGGCCCCGCCGCCGTGGTGTCATTCCACCCCCTGCTCAACCATCTCGCGGCTGAGGCCGTCCGCGCCGGCCCGGCTCCGCGCACACCGGTGATCACCGTGATCACCGACCTCGTCGATGTGCACGCGGGGTGGGCATCCCGCGACGTCGATGCCGTCGTCATCCCCTCCCCGGGTGGCCTCGATCGCTGCCGCCGCGCCGGGATCCCGGCGAATCGCTGCCATCAGCTCGGGCTCCCGGTTGACTCCGCCTTCACAGAGCCGCTTCCCAGCGCGGAGGAGCGGCGTGCGTTGCGCGCACGCCTCGGCCTCGCCGAGGACCGCTTCACCGTCCTGGTCTGCGGCGGCGCTGACGGTTCGGGCAGCCTCGACCGCCGCGCCCGCGCGATCGCCGACGCCGGGCTCGACGTCGGGCTCGCCGTCATCTGCGGTCACAACGCGCGCGCCCAGCGCCGCCTCGAGGGGTTGCTCGACGCCGGGGGGCGTCCGATCCCCGTCCACGGATTCGTCAATGACATGGCTGGCTGGATGCGCGCTGCCGACCTGGTGGTCACCAAGGCGGGACCGGGGACGATCGTCGAAGCTCTCTGCTCCGGACTGCCGATGTTGCTGACCTGGTACGTGCCCGGCCAGGAGCGCGGCAACCTCGAATGGCTGGTCGACACCGGGGCCGGGCGGTACGTCCCTCGCGTCCGCCAGCTGGTCGACGCCGTCGCCGAGCTCTCCGCGCCCGGGTCGCCCGGGCTCACGGCGATGCGGTCGGCGGTGGCGGCGGCAGCCCGGCCACAATCCACGTCGCGCATTGCCGCGCTGGTCACCGAGATGGCGACCAACGCGGTAGCCCCGCGGTGAGCGCGCTCGTCCTCGCCGAGGTCGCCGATGCGTGCAGCCTGGAACGCCTGCGGATCCACCGCTTTCGCAATTACGGCGAGCAATCGGTGGAGTTCGGTCGCGGCATCAACGTCATCGGCGGGCGCAATGCGCAGGGCAAAACCAACCTCCTCGAGGCCGTGGCAACGCTGTTACTGACCCGCTCGCCGCGGGCATCGACGTCGGCCGACGTGGTGGCATGGGGAAGCGACGAGGCCCTGGTCGAGGCGCGCGTGCTGCGGCCCGCCGCCGACCGCACTCTGGCGGTGCGCTTCCGGCGCGATGCCGCCTCGGGCCGGGTGACGCGCACCGCCACCGTCGACGGCAGCCCACGTCCGGCGCGCGATCTTCTCGGCCTCTGCCCGGTTGTGCTCTTCTGGCCGGAGGACCTGCAGTTGGTCAAGGCTGGTCCCGACGGCCGGCGCCGCCTTCTCGACGTGGTCCTGTCGCAGCTCGACCCACGTGCTGCCGCCGACCTGCTCCGCTATCGCCACGTCATCGAACAACGCAACACCCTGCTGCGTCAGGTGCGCGCCGGGACGGGTCCGGCCGCGGCGCTGGACGGCTTCACCCACGAGTTGGTCGAGAGCGGGGCGCGCATCCAGGTCGCCCGCGCCGAGCTGGTGCGGGAGCTGGTGCCACATGGTCGGGAAGCCCTCGCGAAGATCGGGGGCGGCGAGGAGCTCGGCCTGCGCTACCTGCCTGACGGTGGCATGGACCCTGATGCCGGTCGGGAGGCGGCCGCCGACGCCCTGCGCCGCACGCTGGTCGCGCGGCGCGACGAGGAGATCGCCCGCGGCGCCACCCTGGCCGGGCCCCACCGCGACGACGTCGAACTGCTCATCGGCGGACGGCCGGCGCGCACCGCCGCATCGCAAGGCCAGCAGCGAAGCATCGTGCTCGCCCTCAAACTTGCGGAGGTGCGCCACATCGCGTCCCGCGCCGGCGTCATGCCGGTCCTGCTGCTCGACGACGTGCTCAGCGAGCTCGACCCGGTCCGGCGCCGTGACCTGCTGGCGAGCCTGGCGAGCGCGGGCCTGCAGACACTGATCACCAGCAGCGAGCCGCTCCCTGAATCGCTGCCGGCCGGGACCCGTCGCTTCGAGGTGACCGCCGGGCACGTCGTCGCCGGAGCCGAGAGCTGATGAACCGCCTGTCCGATCTCATCGACCCGGCGCTGCGCGGCCTCGGCGTGCGCGGCCGCGTCCGCGAGGTCCAGGTGCGCGATGTCTTCGATGAGGTCGTCGGCCCCGCCCTGGCGCCGATGTGCCGGGCCATCAGCCTGGAGCGCGGCGTGCTCCTCGTGGGCGTCGCCAACACGGCGCTCAGCCACCAACTCCACCTCGACTCGGTGCGACTCGTCACCGCGCTCAACGAGCGGCTCGGCGCGTCAGCGGTGCGCCGGCTCCGCTTTACTACGCTCGACGCGTGACAACTGTGCAGCGAACCGCAGCCCCAGCCCAGGTGGCCGATCCGCGGCGGTGGAAGGCCCTCGCCGTGGTCCTCATCGCCACGTTCATGATCCTTCTCGACATCTCCATCGTGAACGTCGCGATCCCGAGCATCCAGCGCGACCTGGGCGCGACCTACGCAGAGATCCAGTGGGTGCTCGCCGGCTATCAGCTGGCCTACGCGGTGGTGCTCATCACCGGGGGCCGCCTCGGTGACATCTTCGGCCGCAAACGGCTGTTCATCATCGGTGTCAGCGGCTTCACCCTGGCGTCGGCGATGTGCGGGCTGGCGCCCAACCCCATCGCATTGGTCGCGGCGCGCGTCGCGCAGGGGCTGATGGCCGCGCTGATGTACCCACAGGTGCTCTCGGTGATCCAGGTCGGCTTTCCGCCACGCGAGCGGGGCACCGCCTTCGGCGTCTTCGGCGGCGTCATCGGCGTGGCGGCGATCTCCGGGCCGCTCCTCGGAGGTCTGCTCATCAACGCCGACATTCACATCGCCGCCACCGCGCTGCTGTGGCGGCCGATCTTCCTCGTCAACCTCCCGATCGGCATCGGCGCCGTCATCGCCGCGACCATCTACCTACGCGAGTCGCGTGCGCCCGACGCCCCCCGACTCGACATCCCCGGGACCCTGCTGGCCACGGTTGGGCTCTTCCTCATCGCCTTCCCGCTCGTCGAGGGCCGCGACGCCGGCTGGCCGGTGTGGGCGTACCTCATGATCGTCGGTGGTGTCGGCGTTCTGGCCATCTTCGGCCGTTACATTCGGGCTCGTGCCAGGAGAGGGGGCAGCGCGCTGGTCGAACCGCGGCTCTTCGGCGATCGCGCCTTCGTTGTGGGGTCGGCGATCGCGATGGTGTTCTTCGCCGGCATCCCGGCCTTCTTCCTGACCTTCTCGCTGTTCGTCCAGATCGGCCTCGGGTTCAGCGCGCTCCACGCCGGCCTCACCACGCTGCCCTTCGCGCTCGCCTCCGCCATGGCGTCGGGGATCTCGATCAGGCTCGCACCCAAGCTGGGCAAGCGGATCCTCAGCCTGGGCTGCATTGCGCTGATCGCCGGCATGGCCGGGCTCTGGCTCACCGTGAAAACGGCGGGGGTGGATGTCAGCAGCTACGAGATGATCCCCGCGCTGGCGGTGTGCGGCGCCGGCCTCGGGCTGGTGGTCGCGCCGCTGATCAACATCATCCTCGCCGGCATCCAATCTGGCTTCGCCGGCTCGGCGTCGGGTGTGCTCACTACTGTGCAACAGATCGGCGGCGCCCTCGGCGTCGCCGTGATCGGGATCATCTTCTTCGGGCAGGTGAGCGGCTACGCTCCCGCCGTCGCACAGACCGCCACACAGCACCTCACCACCCAGCTCGCCGCCGCCGCGGTGCCCGCGCCGGTCATCGATGACACCGCGCAACAGTTCAGCCGCTGCTTCATCGCGCGGTCGACAAGCAATGACCCGACCGCCACACTGCCGGGCTGCCCCAACCTTTCGAGCTCGTCTGGCGCGGCGGCTCCATGCCTGGCCTCGACGCAGGCCTGCGCGACGCAGGCCACCGTCGCCGGGATCGTCACCGGGGTCGCTCAGCAGGCGGTGGCGGAGAACTTCGACCACGCATTTCGTGACGCCATCTATTTCGAGGTGGCCGCGTTCGCGTTGGTCTTCCTCATGGTCTTCGTGCTGCCCAGGCCGACCAGCCTGTACGGCGCCCCGGTGAAGCCGCCTGCCTAAGCGACGCCGGTCGGGTCGCCTGCGGTTGCAACGGCGCCGGCGGGGGCTTCGTGGTCGCCCTGGCCTTCGAACTGGGTCCGGTACAGCTCGGCGTACAGGCCGCCGCCGGCGAGGAGGGCTGTGTGCGTGCCCTGCTCGACGATGCGGCCTTGGTCGATGACCAGGATGACGTCGGCCTCGCGCACCGTCGAGAGGCGATGCGCGATCACCAGGGAGGTGCGGCCGGTCAGGGCTCGCCTGAGCGCCTCCTGCACCGCGGCCTCGGACTCCGAGTCGAGGTGCGCGGTGGCCTCGTCGAGCACGACGATGTCGGGGGCCTTGAGCAGGAGACGGGCGAGGGCGATGCGTTGCTTCTCGCCGCCCGAGAGGCGATAGCCGCGGTCGCCGACCAGGGTGTCGAGACCGTCCGGAAGGGTCTGGACCAGCGCCAGGATCTGGGCGTTGCGGAGCGCCTCGTACAGCTCGGCGTCGGAGGCATCGGGCTTGGCGTAGAGCAGGTTCGAGCGGATCGTCTCGTGGAAGAGATGCGCGTCCTGGGTGACCACCCCGGTGATCGCCCGGATCGAGGCGAGGGTGGCGTCGCGCACATCGACGCCGTTGATGCGAACTGCGCCGGCGCGGACGTCGTAGAGGCGCGGCACCAGGTGGCTGAGGGTCGTCTTGCCCGCGCCCGACGGTCCCACCAGCGCCACCAGCTGGCCAGGTTTGGCCGTGAAGGTGACGTCGAAGAGCACCTGCTGGTTGTTGGTGCGCTCCAACACGGCGACGGATTCCAGTGATGCCAGCGACACCTCTTCGGCTGACGGGTAGCGGAAGTCGACGTGATCGAACTCGATGGTGGCGGGCCCGCGCGGGATGGGCACCGCGTCGGGCTTCTCGGCGATCATCGGCGGCAGGTCGAGCACCTCGAACACGCGGTCGAAGCTGACCAGCGCGGTCATGATGTCGACCTGCACGTTGGAGAGGGCTGTCAGCGGTCCGTAGAGGCGGCTGAGGTAAGCGGTCAGCGCCACCACGGTGCCCACCTGCAGCACCCCGCGCGCCGCCTGCGCGCCCCCGAGCCCGTACACCAGCGCTGTGGCCAGTGACGCCGTGAGCAGCAGCGACGTCATGAAGATCCGCGCGTACATGGCCTGGAGGATGCCGATGTCACGAACGCGGCGGGCCTTGGCGGCGAAGCCGCTGACCTCGTTCTCGGGGTGGCCGAACAGCTTCACCAGCAGGGCGCCGGAGACGTTGAAACGCTCGCTCATGGTGGTATTCATCTGCGCGTTGAGGTTGTAGGACTCGCGCGTGATGCCGGCGAGGCGCTTGCCCACCCAGCGCGCCGGCAGCAGGAACACGGGAAGGAGGATCAGCGACAACAGGGTGATCTGCCAGGAGAGGAAGAACATCGCCACCAGCGTGATGCTCACCCCGATGACGTTGCCCACCACAGACGAGAAGGTGTCGGTGAATGCCTGTTGCGCGCCGAGGACGTCATTGTTGAGGCGGGAGATCAGCGCCCCGGTCTGGGTGCGCGTGAAGAACGAGATCGGCATCTCGTTGATATGCCCGAACACCTTGGTACGCATGTCGAATATCAATCCTTCGCCGACACGGGCTGAGAGCCAGCGTTGGGCGAGACCGAGGATGGCGTCGAAGATGGCCAGGGCTGCGACCCCGCCGGCGAGCACGGCGACCAGGTTGACGTTGTGGCCGAGGATGCCGTTGTCAATGATGGCCCGGTAGATGAGGGGGTTCACCGCGCCGACGACGGCGTCGACGATGATCAACACCAGGAAGACGGCCAGCGCGCCACGGTACGGCCTCGCGAACCCCGCGATGCGGCGCACGACTCCCTTGGTGAGCCGATGCTGTTTCATCGACTCGTCGCGGCGCATGGAGCGCATCAGGCCCCAGCCGCCCATCCCCATGTGCATGCCCATCGCTTCTGCTCCGTGTCCGTCCGCTCAGTTCCGAGCATGACATCTCAGCGGGAAATATCAGATTTCGATGACCACCTTGCCGAACTTCTGGCCCGCGGCGAAGCGGTCGTATGCCTGCTGGGCCTGGTCGAGGGGGTAACTCGCCGCCACCGGCACGCGCAGACGCCCGGCGGCCAGGGCAGGGAGCACCTCCGCCTCGATGCGGCGCGCGCACCCCGCTTTCTCCTCCAGCGGCCGGGCGCGCATGGTCGACGCCATGACCCGGCCGCGCCTCATCATCAGCGCGCGCAGGTCGATCTCGGCGCGCGCTCCCGCCCCGATGCCGATGACCACGATCCGTCCGCCGATTGCGAGGGCGTCGAGGTTGCCGGCCAGGTTGGGAGCGCCGACCAGCTCGAGGATGACGTCGAACGGGCCGTGGCCGGCGAAGTCCTCGGGCGCGATAACGGTGTCCGCGCCCAGCGCTGCCACGTCCTCCCGAAGTGACTCGGCGCGGACGGTGGCGGTGATGCGCGCGCCCGCCAGATGCGCCAATTGCACGGCGGCCACCCCGACGCCTCCGGCGGCGCCATGGATGAGCACCCGCTCGCCCATACGCATGTGCGCTTGGCTGACCAGTGCGTCGTGGGCGGTGGTGAACGCCTCGGGAAATCCCCCGGCGGCGATCCAGTCCACGTTCTCAGGGACTGGCATGACCACCCGTTCGTGGACCACCGCGAGCTCCGCCTGGGCACCGCCGCCGACCAGGGCCATGACCCTGTCGCCCACCGAAAACCGGGAGGCCGACGATCCCAGCGCGACGACCTCGCCGGCGAGCTCCATGCCGGGGATGTCCGGCGGGCTTCCCGGCGGGGCTGGGTACAGCCCCTTGACCTGGAGGAGGTCCGCGGCGTTGAGCCCGGCGGCGCGCACCGCGATGAGCACCTCGCCGGCTTCGGGATGGGGATCGGGATGATCTCGGACAGCGATTGCCCTGTCGACGATGGTGACCGCGCGCACACGGGCCAGCCTAGTCGACTGCGGCACCCAGGCCGAGGCTGACCGGAGGCGGCCGATCTGTACTATGCCCCGCGCACCAGCGGACCGCCCGGTTTGCGTGCCATGTGAGAACCCATGCCCCGGAGCCTCCTTCTCAGCGTCACGGCAGCC
Organism: Candidatus Dormiibacterota bacterium; assembly: GCA_955652545.1. The sequence goes on along the minus strand of CATPCA010000319.1, from coordinate 2,396 downwards.
GTCATCTGCGCGATGACACTCCTTGCGGGCTGCGGGAGTTCGCCCCCAGCCGACCCTGCGTCCTCCCCCGCGTCGCCACCGACTGCGACGACGAGCCCTGCGACGCCCGGAGGCTCCAACGTGGGCCTGATCGTGGCCCTGGGCGCCAAGGAGCTCCCGAGGGTTGCCTCGGGATTGGCGCAGAGGAGCGACGGGCTTCTTGCCAACACGCCGCGCACGGACGCGCGCGTCTTCTCCAGCGCCGACGGCAAGACCCTGCTCGAGATCGATGTTGTCGTCGACCTCGGCCGCAGCGCGGCGGCGAGCGACTACGGCGGCTACAACCGCGCCGCAGAGAAGCAGGTGACGGTGCCGGCGGCGTCCAAGCCGAGCATCGGCGCGATCGTCGCCAACGAGTTCGTGGGCACGGACAGCACGGGCCGGAGCGTGGTGTCGCTGTCGTTCCTCGAGGGCTCGGTCATCGGCGTGCTGACCATGCTCTCGACGAGCAGCGCGGTCAACCCGGCGCTGGTCGAGGCAGTCGCCAGGGTCCAGGTGCAGAAGATCGACGCCGCACAGCTCTAACCGGACCGCTTACGGCACCCTCACCGGCATGATGATGCACAGGTAGTCGTCACGACCCGACGGTCGGATCACGCCCGGCTGAAGCGAGCCGTTGAAGCTGAGCTGCACGTCGTCGGAGTCGAGCACGCTCAGGGCGTCGAGCACGTACCGCGCGTTGAACGCGATCTGCACGTCGTCACCCTTGACGCTGGCGCTCAGTGGTGCCTCGTCATCGCCGACCTCCGCCGTCTGCGCAACAAGGGTCAGGGTGTTGTCGCCGACGCGAAGCCGCACCGGGTTGGCCGCGTCGCGGGCGAGGACCGAGGCGGTCTTGGCCTCACGGAGCAGCGATGCCGTGGACAGCTCGACTGTGGTGGTGGACTCGCCCGGGATCACCTGCGCGTAGTTGGGGTAGTTGCCCTCGATGAGACGCGAGGATATCTCGACGTCCTTGAGGACGAAGAACACCTGGTTGCGCTGGTCGCTGAAGCTGATCGAGACGGTCGGCCGGGTGGGGTTGACCGCCCGGGCGACCTCGCTGAGGTGGCGCGACGGCACGATGACCCCACCGGAGAACGGCTTCTCGCCCCGAGGATGCACTTCGAGCGTCTTGACGGCGAGGCGGTGGCGATCGGTGGCCGCCAACGTCAGCCGCTCGCCGTCCACCTGGAAGAGCACTCCGGTGAGCACCGGCGACGCCTCGTCCGCGCTGGCGGCCATCGCCGTCTGCGTCACCGCGTTGGCGAACACCGGCGCGTCGAGCTCGATGGACGCCTCCGCGTCACGCGCCGGCAGGGGCGGGAACTCCACCGCGTCGATGCCATGCAGGTTGGTGCGATGAACGCCACAACTGAGGCGGAGCACCTGTGTGCTGGGCTCGAGCTCCATCGTGCACGGTGCCTCGGCGAGCGAGGCGACGTACTCGGCGAGCAGGCGCGCCGGCACGGTGGTGCGGCCGTCCATCTCCACCTCTGCCGGGACCGTAGCTGCGATGGTGAGATCGAGGTTGGTGGCGGTGACCCGGAGTCCACCGTCGGTGGTCTCGAGGAGCACGTTGCTGAGCACCGGCAGCGTCGAGCGAGGTGAGACTGCTCGCGATACGAGCGAGAGCGCTGCGCTGAGCGCGGAGGGAGACACAGAGCACTTCATGCTGCCACGAACCTCACGGTTTCCGGGTTGTCCCCAGACATTCTTAAGAGTCCGAACAGAGTCTCAGAACAGCCGTAGTACGTAGTGGAGGCTGTTCGGGGGATAACCGGTCGGATCCCTTGTACGGACGGGGATATGGCGTCCGCCACACTGTGCACAACCGAAGCCGAGATCACGACCTTTTCCCGGCGTCGCGGAGTCTGCGGAGCGACGCACAGGTTGCAGCGCAGATATCCACAGGCCTCTCCCGCGCGTCCATCTAGTGTTCGTGCAGCCGCTGGCGAATCTGACGCAGGTCGCCCTGGAGTCGGGCGTCCTCGAGGACCAGGTCGGTAATCTTCTCGATGGCGTGCAGCGCGGTGGTGTGATCGCGGCCACCAAAGGCCGTCCCGATGACGGGCAGGGACGACTCGGTCTCCTCGCGCACGATGTACATGGCCACCTGGCGGGGGAACACGATGTGCTTGTCGCGCCTCTTGCCCTTCATCTCGTCGACCGAGATGTTGAAGTAGTTCGCCACCGTCTCCTGGATGACCTCGATGCTGACGGGGCTGCTGTCACCAACCGGGATGATGTCGCGGAGGATGGTCTGGGCAGCCTCCAAGGTGACCGCGCGTCCGTTGATCGACGCGTGGGCGAGGACGCGGATGAGCGCCCCCTCGAGCTCGCGGATGTTCTTCTGAATCTTGTGGGCGATGAAGGCG
>CATPCA010000318.1 GCA_955652545.1 Candidatus Dormiibacterota bacterium | reverse complement strand
GCTCTCGTCAAGGAGTCTGTCTTGACCGCGGGTTTCGGAATCGCCTTTGCCGTCTCGCTGGCGCTGCCAAGGCCCCTGGCGTTCTTCTTCGGGCGGCAGTTCGCCACCGCCGGCGATCCGGCCCGAGTGCAGACCTGGAACGGCTATTGGGTGTATCCACAGTTCCGGCGGGTTCAGTACACGATCACAGCGGTGTGGGCGGCGGTCCTGCTCCTCGATGCCGGCGTTCGGGTGGCCCTGACCTTCGTACTCCCCATTGCCAGCATGGTGTGGCTGTCGCCCGTGATCTTTTACGTGGGGTTGTTCGCCATGCTGATGTGGATGTTCTCGTACATTGGTCGGGCCCGGACTCGCGCATCAGCAGCCGGTGTTGAAACGCTGGGCGCTGCATGAGCCTTGGTCGCCTAGAATCCTTCCCGAGATGATCGAGGACGAGGTCCTGCGCCTCCGAGCCGAGAACGCGGAGCTGCATCGCCTGCTGGAGAAGCACCAGTGGAGCGGGCTGACCCCGATCCAGTCCGTTGGGGCCTGTCCGGAATGCTTGGGGTCGGAACCCCCTTATGGTCAGGGCCATCGTCCCGGCTGCGCCCTGGCTGCGGCGCTGGCAATACCACCCGACTGATCCGAGGCCGGCAGCGGAACCAGCCCTCGGCGGAGCGACGTAGGCGCTACGCGCGCGAACGAAGCCGACGGTAGAGGGCGCGCACGGGTGCCATGTATCGCCACGTTCTCGAGGACACGACAGCAGCCAGTTGCGCCCGAGCCTGATCCCGCTGTGCTTCCAGGTCGGAGCACCTGCGGCGCGAGTCGTCAACTGGGTGCTGCATGCCCGGGTCGCGAACACAGAACTCCGGGTTCCAGTGGCGAGGATACTTGGCTGCCACCGGTGTCGTCCGGAAGCTCGCGATCAGATGCGTCGGCTTGACGATCCCAAGGTCGATCGACAGTTGGTCCAGGTGACCGACTGAATCGATGAATTGTCTGTCGTCCGCTGACGCGGGATCCAGGTTGTGGCCGTACCCGCGGTCAACAAAGACGTCGATGATGTTGGCGAAGGCGACGAAGGTCTCAGGATGGAACACCCGGAGCAACAGAGGCAGAATGTCCTGCGCTCGTACGCCCTCGAAGCCCTCTGTTGAACAGTCGTGATTGACGAATTCGGGATCAAACCTCGTCAGCTGCTGATTGTACTTATAGCGATCGGGCATGCTTCGCCAGATCGCCTCGATGAATTCCTGTGCTTCTGGCCACCGCATGTGTCCGTTGCGGCCGATCATGTCGTTGACAAGAAGAACCCCGTCTGGGGCCAGTGCCACCGTGATCTCGCCGAAGAGATGCTCCAAGGCCACGACGTGATGGAGTGAGTGGCTGGCGAGGACCACGTCATAGGTGCCGTCGGCCACCCATTCGTTGAGATCAGCCTCGACGAACCGCATATTCGCGCTCGCACCCGCGGAGACCGCCTCCCGCTGCGCACGTTCCTGCATGTCGCCATTGAGCTCGACGCACGTCACTTCCAGATTGGGGAAACCTCGCTCCAGCACCGCCCGTGCAAGCGACACCTCGACCTCGCCGTTGCCGGACCCAAGCGAAACAACTCGGACAAAGCTGCCACCGCGGCTTGCGCATCGCTGTATCACCGGCTCTGCAAAGAAAAGCTCGATAGACTGCACGCCCACCTCGGTGAGCAGCGGCCTGACGTAGCGCTCAGACCAGTAGTGATAGATCTCGGGGAGATCATGGACGTTGGCGACGTTGCGAAAGTTCTCGAGCTCCTGGGCAACGCTCTCTTTGTAGCTGGCGGAAGTGCTCACGAGCTGGGCTGGAGCCTCGCAACAATGAAGTCGGGGACCACGCTGCAGTATATCCCGGCCGCGCGCCGACCTGGCCATCCGGAGATGTGGACCGGCGGAGCCGCGCAATAGGGTGCACGCACGGCGGAAGATGTCCAGGTATGGCAGCAGCACCGAGCGCAGGCGGAGGTGAGCGGGAGGGCGTCCCGCTGACCAACCTCGACGGCCCGTTGTTCGAGGGCGCGAGTGCCACGAAGCGTGACCTAGTCGATTACCTCGACGGTTCGGCCGATCGCATCCTTCCGGTGCTGCGTGACCGGGCCCTCTCTGTTATCCGGGTGCACCGCGGGCAGGAGGCGTTCATGCAGAAGAACCTGCCGAGTTACGCCCCGGAGTGGATCGAGCGGGTCAGCTCGTGGGCGGAATCCTCGAAGCGTGAGGTTACCTACGGGCTGTGCTACGACCGCCGCACTCTGCTGTGGTTCGCCAATCAGCGTGCCGTCGAATACCACCCAGCACTCACCACGGTCGCCGCCTCGCACCGCGTGACCCACCTGGTGCTCGACCTCGACCCGCCGGTCGCCGACGCCTTCGCCATGGCGGTCCGAGTTGCATACCTGGTTCGCGAGGCGCTCGCCGGTGCGGGCCTCGAAGGCGCCGTGAAGACCAGCGGCGCGAAGGGCGTGCACGTCTTCGTGCCGATCGCCGGCGGAGCGCCGGTCGAAGAGGCGGCGGCAGCGACACGCG
>CATPCA010000317.1 GCA_955652545.1 Candidatus Dormiibacterota bacterium | reverse complement strand
TCTGCAACGTGCTCCTGACGCTCGGCGCACTGGTGATCGCCGCCGGTTTCAGTGCCGCGAAGATCGCCGGAGGCTCGCTCGACAGCCTGGGCGTGTACGAGGCAATCGGCATCGCGGTGATGTTCGTGGGGTTCCTCAGCCTCGGCAGGTTCAAGGCTGCGCCCTCACCCTCCGTCTGAGGCTGTCCCATGGACCGGAGGGAGTCGCTACGCTGCGGTCTGGCCGCGCCGGGGAGAGACCGCGGACCGTCAACGAGGAGGAACGCGGTGACCGACATTGCCGTCAGGGGGAGCGAGAGCGCCGGGCTCTGGCGTGAGCGCGACGCGGAGCTGATCTCGCCCGCGTACAGCAGGTACTCCGACCTGGTCGTCGACCATGCCCTGGGCGCGCACCTCTTCACCGTTGACGGCCGCGACGTGCTCGACTTCGGCTGCGGGATCGGCGTCACCAACCTGGGCCACCTCCATCCCGCGGTCGTCAAGGCGGTGCACGAGCAGGTGGACCGGCTCTGGCACACCTCCGTGACCACCCTCAGCACGCGGATGATCGAGGCAGCTGCCGCACTGGTCAGCGTCGCGCCCGACGGACTCGACCAGGTGTTCCTCAACAACAGCGGCGCGGAGGCACTCGAGTCGAGCATCAAGCTTGCCCGCCGCGCCACCGGTCGAACCGAGATCATCGCCTTCACCGGCGGTTTCCACGGACGTACCTACGGGGCGATGACGCTGACCGCCAGCAAGGCGAAGTACCGCGAGGGCATGGGGCCGTTCCTGCCCGGGGTGCACCACGTTCGCTATCCGCACTGCTATCGCTATTGTGAGCACGCTCCCGGCCAGCCCTGTCCGATCGCCCGCGGTGAGGAGATCGAACACCTTTTCCGGACGACAGTCCCGGCGGATTCGGTGGCCGCCATCGTGGTCGAGCCACTCCAGGGAGAAGGGGGCTTCGTCGTGCCTCCCGCCGATTTCCTGCCGCGGCTGCGTGAGATCTGCGACGAGAACGGCATCCTGCTGGTCTGCGACGAGGTGCAGAGCGGTTTCGGCAGGACCGGCAGGTTCTTCTGCGTGGAGCACACCGGCGTGCGGCCGGACATCATGTGCGTGGCCAAGGCCTTCGGCAACGGGCTGCCGATCGCCGGGGTGGTGGCGACGCACGCGGTGATGTCGAAGTGGCAGCCGGGCGAGCATGGCACCACCTACGGAGGCAACGCCGTCGCCTGCGCGGCTGCGGTGGCGGTCATCGAGACGATGAAGCGCGACCGCATTCCCGAGCGCGCCGCCGGCCTGGGCAGGGCGGTGATCGAGCGCTTGCGCGGCTGGCGCGACGAGTTCGCCGAGGTGGGCGACGTGCGCGGGCTCGGACTGATGGTGGGCATCGAGTTCATGCGGGACGGCAACCCGGCACAGGACGTGGCGGCCGGCGTGCAGCGACGTTGCGTGGCGGCTGACCTGCTCATCCTCACCTGTGGTGTCGACGACAACGTGGTGCGCCTGCTGCCGCCGCTGACCATCGACGAGAACGAGCTGCTGCGCGGCCTCGACATCCTCGAACAGTGCATTGGCGATGAGGTGGCCCGATGATCAGCGAGCGCGAAGCGGTCCACGCGGGCAACCTGATCGGCGATGAGCGGCGCGAGGCGGCGAGCGGACGCACATTCGAATCCCGCAACCCCGCGCGACATGGCGATGTCGTCGGCGTGTTCCCGCAGAGCTCGTCAGCCGATGTCGACGCCGCCGTCGCGGCCGCCCGGCGCACCCTCCCCGACTGGCGGGCGACCCCGTGGCCACGGCGCGGCGAGATCATCCTGGCAGCCGCAACGAGCATGGAGGAGCGCAAGGAGCAGCTCGCCCACCTGATGACACGCGAGATGGGCAAGGTGCTCACCGAGGCGCGCGGCGACGTACAGGAAGCCATCGACATGGGCAAGTTCATCGCCGGTGAAGGGCGCAGAGCGTTCGGCGAGACGGTGCCGAGCGAGCTGCGCAACAAGTGGGCGATGACGATGCGGCAGCCGCTGGGCGTGATCGGCTGCATCACCCCATGGAACTTCCCGATCGCCATCCCCTCCTGGAAGATCTTCCCCGCGGTCATGGCGGGCAACACGGTGGTGTTCAAGCCGGCGGAGGACACGCCGCTCTGTGCGCTGCGCTTCGTCGAGATCCTCCTCGAGGCCGGCCTCCCGGCCGGTGTGGTCAACGTCGTCTTTGGCGACCACGAGGCCGGTGAGGCCGTGGTGCGTCATCCCGGGACCGCCGCCATCTTCTTCACCGGCAGCGCCGAGACCGGGCGCGTCATCGCCGCCACCTGCGGCCAGATGCTCAAGAAGGTGTCGCTCGAGCTCGGCGGCAAGAACGGCATCGTGGTGATGGACGACGCCGACCTGGAGCTTGCGGTGGAGGGCGCGCTGTGGGGCGCATTCGGCACGGCCGGGCAGCGATGCACCGCCTCGTCACGACTGATCGTCGCCAACGCCGTGCTGCCCCATTTCACCGAGGAGCTCGTCGCTCGCACGCGTGCGCTGCGCATCGGCGACGGGCTCGACGACGCGGTCGACGTCGGCCCGGTGATCAACGAGACCCAGCTCAATCGCATCCATGGGTACACCGAGATCGGCGTGCAGGAGGGCGCGCAGCTTCTCACGGGCGGCGACGTGGCCCGCGACGGTGACCTCGCCGAGGGCTTCTTCTACATGCCCACCGTGTTCGGCGGCGTTGCCCCGACGATGCGCATCGCCCAGGAGGAGATCTTCGGGCCGACCACCGCCATCATCCCGGTTGACTCCATCGACGAGGCCCTCGCCGTTGCCAACTCAACGCAGTTCGGCCTGAGCCTGAGCATCTACACCAACGACCTCCGCGTCGCCTTCCGCGCCATCCACGAGCTGGAGGCCGGCATCGTCTACGTCAACGCCCCGACCATCGGCGCCGAGATCCAGCTCCCCTTTGGTGGTACCAAGAACACCGGCAATGGGCACCGCGAAGCCGGCGGCCACGTGCTCGACGAGTTCAGCGAGTGGAAGTCGATCTACATCGATTACAGCGGGCGCCTGCAGCGTGCGCAGATCGACACCGACGCCCAGCAGTAGAGCCTGATGGCGCAGCTGGAAGAACGCCTCACCACTCACGCTGGCCGACGGGTGCGCTACCTGGTCGGCGGCGTCGGGCCGCCGATGGTGCTCTGCCACGGCTTCCTCGGTTCGGCCGAGAATTTCGAGACCTGGTTCGACGAGCTCAGCCGAGTCAGGACGCTGGTGATCCCCGACCTGCCTGGCTGCGGCGCCTCGGCGCCGCTGGACCGCGCGCGGCACAGCGCGGGACGCCTCGCCGGCGCTGTCGACGCTGTGTGTCGCGACGCTGGGGTCGAGCAGTACGACGTCGCCGGTCTGTGCCTCGGGGTGTCGGTGGCCATGGCGCTCCTGCAGCAGCGGCCCACCGCGGTCAGGAGGATGGTGCTGCACACGCCCCTGCTGGCGCCGGCGCTGGTGCGCCACCGCTTCCACCTGCAGGTGCGCGGCTTCATGGCACCGGGCATCTTCCCTGCGATCACCTGGCTGAGCAGGCGCCGGGTGGTGAGCGACCTCTACAAACGGTTCCTCGTCGAAGGCGCCAACGTCGACAGGGTCGCCGCTGAGATGAACTTCCGCAACCAGCTTCGCGCCGAGCCGCGCGCAATCCGCGAATGGCTGCTCGACGGGCTCGCTCGTGATGACGTCGCCCTGCTGCGTAACTCGCGGCGGCAGGCCCTCATCATCGTGGCCGCCGACGACCGCATCGTTGACGTCCCGCTGCTCCGCCGTACCGTCGCCGACATGGACACCGTGCGCCTCGTCGAGGTGGCGGACGCCGGGCACGGCTGGACGGAGTCGTACGTACAGCGCCAGCTCGAGCTGATCACGGCCTTCCTGAGCGACAGCCCGCTCCCCGCCGCCACGTCGAACGCACGGGTCGCCTGAGTCGGTGGCGGAGCTACCGACCAGCGCCGAATGCGTGGTCATCGGTGGTGGAGTGGTCGGCTGCAGCCTCGCGTACCACCTCGCTCGCGCCGGGGTGCGACCGGTGCTCCTCGAGCGAGGCGATTTCGGTGCCGGTTCGACGGCGCGTGGCGCCGGTGGCGTCCGCCAGCAATTCGGCACCGAGATCAACGTGCGCGTCGGCATGCTCAGCAGGCAACTGCTCGAGCGGTTCGGCGACGAGGTGGGCGCGACCGCCGACCTCCGCCAGATCGGGTACCTGTTCGTCGCCACGCAAGCGGATCAGATGTTGCAATTCGAGCGCAACGTCGCCATGCAGCATGCGGTCGGCCTGCACGACGTCCGGCTGGTTTCGTGCGATGACATCGCCGGCCTGGTTCCCGAGCTGAACTTGACCGACGTGCTGGGCGGGACGTACTGCCCGAGCGATGGCCTCGCCGGTCCCAACGAGGTCACCTCCGGGTACGTCGCGGCAGCGCGAAGGTACGGCGCCCAGGTGTTCGAGGGGGTCAACGTGGAGGCGATCGAGAGGGACGGCGACCGCGTGGCTGCGGTGGTCGCACGCGGGACGCGCATCGCCGCACCGATGGTGGTGAACTGTGCCGGCCCGTACGCCGCCACCATCGGGAGGATGGCCGGCGTCGAGGTGCCGGTCAAGCCCTTTCGGCGGCACATCTTCGTGACCGAGGAGTTCGCGCTGCAGCCCGACCCGCCGTTCACGGTCGATGCTCGCACGTCGTTCTACTTTCACCCAGAAGGCAACGGCATGCTCCTCGGCATGAGTGACCCGGCCGAGCCGTCGTCGTTCGACAC
>CATPCA010000316.1 GCA_955652545.1 Candidatus Dormiibacterota bacterium | reverse complement strand
GCCAGGTGAAGCGCCAGGGTGCCGCCCATCGACTGGCCGGCGACCATCACCTCGTCGCAGTCCGCCGCGAGAATGTCGAGCTCCCGCTGCGCGGAGGCCATCCAGTCGGTGTGCGACGACGCCCCGAGGTCCTCGGGGGTGGTGCCGTGGCCGGCGAGCACCGGCCCCCGGCAGCGGTAGCCGTTGCTGGCGAGGTGCTCACCGAGGCGGCGCAGCTCCGGTGGGGTGCCGGCGAACCCGTGGAGCAGGAGCACACCACGGCGCCCGGTTCCGAGCGTCCACGGACGCACCACCTCCGGGTCGAAGGGGGCGAGAGAGCGCGCGGTCATGAGCGCGGCGAGTATATGCCGGGCTCGTGGATGCTACCGTCGCGCCCACGTGACCGAAGGGCTGATGCGCGCGGCGCTGGATTCGATCGTCCGCGGCGAATCGCTGGACGTCGGGACCGCGCGCGCGGTGATGGACCTGGTCATGGATGGCTCGGCGACCCCCGCGCAGATCGGCGCCCTCCTCGCTGCGCTGCGCACCAAGGGCGAGTCCGTCGACGAGCTGACCGGCATGGTGATGTCGATGCGCGACCACGCCACGGTGGTCGACCTCGACCCCGGCGCGGTCGACACCTGCGGCACGGGCGGTGACAACAGCAACACCTTCAACATCTCGACAGCGGCGGCGCTGGTGGCGGCGGGCGCCGGCTGCCGCGTCGCCAAGCACGGCAATCGTGCGCAGTCGTCGCGGTGCGGCAGCGCCGATGTGCTCGAGGAGCTCGGCGTCCGCGTCCCCGTCGACGCGGCGGGTGTGCGCCGCTGCGTCGAGGAGGCCGGCATCGGCTTCATCTTCGCGCCTGCTTTCCACCCCGCCATGCGCCACGCCGCCGCGGTGCGGCGCGAGCTGGGGATCCGCACTGTCTTCAACATCCTCGGCCCTCTCGCCAACCCCGCGCGGGTCCGGCACCAGTCGCTGGGCGTGGCGGGCAACGCCCCGGTCGCCGCGATGGCCGGTGTGCTGCATCAACTCGGACACGTCCACGCGCTGGTGTTCAGCGGGCCGGGCGGTATGGATGAGCTGGGACTCGACGGTGTCGCGTTCGGGCATGAGGTCACCCCGGCCGGCGTGCGCGACATCGAGATCGACCCTCAGTCGCTCGGTCTGCGCGCCGCGCCGAGCCGCGCCTTCGCCGGCGGCGACGCGACCACCAATGCCAAGGTCATCGTCGCCGTGCTCGACGGTGCCGAGGGGGCTGGTCGTGACGTGGTCCTGCTCAACGCGGCTGCTGCAATCGTCGCCGCGGACGCTGCCCAGGGGATGGCCGACGGCATCGAGCGCGCCCGCGCCGCCATCGATTCCGGGGCGGCGCGGGAGACGCTCCGCCGGCTGGTCGCCACCTCGCAGGCGGCCGGGTGAGTCGAAGCGGCGACCTGCTTCGCCTCCAAGAGATCGACGCACGGTTGGGGCACGACACCACCCGCCTTCGCGATGCCGAGGCGGAGATCGCCGGCGACCCGGAGCTGGACCGGCGACGCCGGGAGGCGCGCCGCGTGCGCCGCCAGCAGGCCACCGCAGACGCCGACCTCGCCACCGCCGAGCAGCAGGTCGATGGCCTGCGCCGGCGCGCGCGTGAGCTCGACCGTCACCTCTACGACGGCTCGGTGCGCAATCCCCAGGAGTTGCTCGTCATGCAGCATGAGCTTGCCGCGCTGCGCGCGCGCATCATCACCGAGGACGACCGCCTGCTCGAGCTGATGCAGCACGCCGAGTCCGCCGCGGGGGCGGAGCGCGACGCCAACGCAGCGATCGTCGATCTCGAGCAGGAGCGCGCCGACCACGCAAGCGAGCTGTTGGCGAAAGTGGCGGCACTGCGCGCCGCGATCGCAGCGCACGAGCGCGAGCGCGCCCAGCTCCTCTCCGGGCTGGCCGCCGCCGACGCGTCGCTGTATGCGCGGCTCAGCCGTCGGGTGCAGCCGGCGGTTGTGCGCATCACCGCGGACAGCTGTGGTGGCTGCCACATCCCGTTCGCGAACTCCGAGGTGCGGCGCATCCGTCTCGCCGACGAGCCGGTGCAGTGCCCGGGTTGTGATCGCATCGTGGTGTCGTGAGTCGCACCGTCGTCGTCTACACCGACGGAGCGTGCTCGGGCAATCCCGGCGCCGGGGCCTGGGCGTATCGCATCGAGTGGCCCGACGGGTCCATCGAGGAGGCCGCGGGTGCTGAGCCCATGACCACCAACAACCGCGAGGAGCTCAAGGCAGTGCGCGAGGGGCTGCGCGCGGTGAGGGCACGCATCGGGGAGGACCCCGACTGGCGGATCGTGGTGCGCACCGACAGCCTCGGTGTCATCAACTGGCTGCTGCGCCGCTGGAAGCGCAAGGCCAACCTCGACCTCTTCCCGGGCATCGACGCGCTCGTCGACGGCCGTGTGGTGTTCGAGCACGTGCGCGGCCACAGCGGGGAACCGGGCAATGAGCGCGTCGACGAGCTCGCCGTCGCGGCGGTGGCGCGTCAGCTTGCCAACGCACCGCCGGTGGACCCCGGCCAGGCGGTGCTGCCGTTGGAGTGAGGCGCCGCGGTGGGTGGGGAGCGTGCAAGCCGGCCTGTAAGCCGGGTTCTGTCCCCGCCGCTTTCTTGACGACCCGCAGGTCGCCGCTCCCCGGCGGCGGGGGACGGCCATCCATCTACGACGCCGATTGCCCGGCGCCTCCAGCGGCCTTACCCGGGACATGGAGCGAGCAGCCCCTGGGCGGCAAGCCGCCCGTCCCTGTTCGGCCTTGCTCCGGACGGGGTTTACCTGGCCGGCCGGTCACCCGGCCGCCGGTGGGCTCTTACCCCACCATTTCACCGTTGCCGCGGCTCTCGCCCCGGCTGTGTCATTTCTGTGGCACTCTCCTTCGGGTCACCCCGACTGGGTGTTGCCCAGCGCCCTGCTCTGTGGAGCCCGGACTTTCCTCGGACGACAAGCGCCCGCGGCCGTCCGGCCGGCTTGCCCGCCGATTTTAGGCGCGAACGCTGTGAACGGATGTAACAGCACATCTGTTCGCATTGACGCGTTGTGTTCGGACTGCTACCTTTCCGGCCATTGGTGGGGCGAAGTGGTGAAAAGTGGGGCAAGGGGCAACGAATGTGCGCAACCGGCGGCAGCGACGTGACAAGCGGACCTGAGACGTGTTCTACGGGAGCTTCCGCCATGCCGTCGACTCCAAGGGTCGTGTCGCCCTCCCTGCGCAGTTCCGCCGCGACCTCGCCGGCGCGGTGGTCGCCCCCGGCGCAGAGAACCGTCTCGTGATCCGGCCCGCCCAGGAATGGCAGGAGCACGAGCAGCACTTCAGGCTGACCGCCGAAAGCTCGGCCGACGCACGCCTCTACATGCGCCACCTCTACGCCGGCGCGCGCGAGGTCGAGGTCGATGCCCAGGGCCGCATCCTGCTGACCCCCGAACACCGCAGCTTCGCGCAGATCGAGGACCACGCCGTCTTCGTCGGCGTCTCCAACGTGGTGGAGATCGTTGGAGACGCAGTGTGGGACGCCGAACGTGGAGGGCTGGACGCGCAGACCTTCACCGAGCTGGGCGATCGCGTCGGTCGCTCCGGGCCGGTTGTCCCGGACGAGCGCGCGTGAGCGCAGTCATCCCCGCAAGAGACGAAAAGAGTTTCCATGGCGATCGTGGCCGGCATGGACGACGACGCGACTGCCACGCCCGGTGGGTCGACGCCTGAGGCGTCGGGTCACCGGCCGGTCCTTCTACACCCCCTCATAGAGAGCCTGCAGCCCCGCCCGGGGCAGACGTACATCGACGGCACCCTCGGTGCCGGAGGCTACGTCGCCGCGTTCGTCGAGCGCGTCCTCCCCGGCGGGCGCATCCTCGCGATCGACCGCGATCCCGCCGCCGTGGCGCTGGCGCGGCGACGCTTCTCAGACCGTGGCGACGCGGTGATCCCAGCCCACGGCGACTTCGCCGACATGGAGTCGATCGCCGCGGAGCACCACATCTCGAGTGTCGACGGCGTCGTGCTCGACCTCGGCATCAGCTCAGTGCAGCTCGACGACCCGCAGCGCGGCTTCAGCTTCCGCCAGCCGGGGCCGCTCGACATGCGCATGGATCCGCAATCCGGCGCCAGCGCGGCGAACATCGTCAATGAGTGGCCCGAGGCTGACCTTGCGGCATTGATCCGCACCTACGGCGACGAGCGTTTCGCCCGCGGGATCGCCGCGGCGATCGTCCGCAGCCGCGGCCAGCGTCCCATCACCACCACGGCGCAGTTGAGCGAGATGGTCGAGCGGACCATACCGCGTCGCTTCTGGCCGAAGCGGATCCACCCGGCAACGCGAACATTCCAGGCGCTCCGCATCGAGGTCAACCACGAGTTGGAGAGCCTCACCGCGGGACTGCAGGCAGCAATTCGCATCATCCGGCCCGGTGGGCGTCTTGGGGTTGTCTCCTTCCACTCCCTCGAGGACACCATTGTCAAGAACGCACTCCACGTCGCAGCACAGAACTGTCTATGTCCGCCCCAACAGACACACTGCACCTGCGCTCACCGGGCCTCTCTTCTCCTCCTCAGCCGCAAGGCGATCAAGCCCGACGCCGCCGAGCTCGCGACCAATCCGCGAGCCCGCTCCGCCCGGCTCCGCATCGCCGAGAAGCTCGACGACGCGCGCTGAGCGCGCCGCCCTCGCCCGTCCGTTCCCGTCACCCAGCCTTCGCCTCACCTATACGGAGACCCGGGCCTTGCCCAGAAAGACACCCCATCAACTGCCCGCGGACGACATCGCCCGCGTTCCGCTCGACGACCCGCGCGCGCGCCGGACCCGGCTGCGCCGCGGCGGTCCACGCACGCCGCTCCCGCTGCTGCCGCTGATCGCAGCGCTGGCCGGCGTGGGCGTCGCGTACGTCAGCCAGAGCGCGCATACCACCTCGGCGACGTACCAGGCGGTGCTGCTGTCCCAGCAGAACCAGCAACTGCACGGCCAGGACGCGGAGCTGGGCGACGAGCTGGCGCGCCTGGAGAGTGCCGAGCGCATCGTCGCCGCGGCCCAGAAGCTGGGCATGCGTCCGGCGGGGCACTGGTCGTACGTCAACGTGCCGCTCAAGCCGGTGGTGAACACGCCGGCGCCGCTCCTCGCCACCCAGCCGGGTGGCGGTGACCCACTGCAGCAGTTCGTTGCCAGCGTCGGCGGCGCCTTCGGCGTGCGGTCCACGAGCCACGGCCCGGGACAGTGAGCCGGCGCCGCAACGACGGGCCCCCGGCCGGTGTGCGCGGTTGGTTCGCCCCTGAGGCACCGGACTTCCGCCACCGCAGCATCTGGCTGGCGCTGGCGTTCGCGGCCATGGCCGCTACCGTGTCCGTTCGTCTCTTCGACGTGCAGATCGGTCAGCACACGGCCCTGGCCGCCAAGGCAACGGCACTGCACCAGAAGTCGGTTGTCATCCCGGCGACGCGCGGCCGCATCCTCGACAGCACCGGACGGGTGCTGGTCAGCAACCGCACCGTCTACGACGTCTATGCGGACCCCGGACTGATCTCGGTGGCCAGTCGCGTCGACGTGGCCCGCCAGCTGGCTCCGGTGCTGTCGGCGGACCAGACCACCATCTTGAGCCACATCTCAGAGCCGACCCGCTTCGTGTACCTGGCCAAGGCGGTCTCACAGGATGTGAGCGACCGGCTCTCCGCGCTCGACCTGCCCGGGATCGTGGTCGAACCCTCCGAGCAGCGGGTCTACGAGCCCTCACCGCTGCCGGGCGCCTCGTTCGCCGCCAATCTCCTCGGCTACGTCGACAGCAACGGCCACGGTCAGTACGGGGTCGAGTCCTATTACGACTCGACCCTGCACGGGCAGGACGGACGCCAGTCGACCGTGCGTGACGTCGCCGGCAACTCGATCACGCTGAGCAACGATCCGCAGGCGACGGCCCGCAACGGCCAGGACCTTCAGCTGGGGCTCGACTCAGCGCTGCAGTACTGGGCCGAACAGGCACTCGCGCAGGGGGTGGCCAGCGCCCAGGCAGAGTCGGGGACGCTGATGATGATGGACACCAAGACGGGCGTGATCAAGGCCTGGGCGCAGGCGCCCACCTACGACGCCAACGCCTATTGGAGCTCACCGCTGGCCGACTTCCGCGACGTTGCCGTCTCCAACGTCTACGAGCCGGGGTCGGTGGAGAAGGTGATCACCTTCGCCGGCGGCCTCAACACGCACGCGATCACCCCGGGGTACACCTTCAACGAGGGCCCGACGACCATCGACGGTGCCACCATCCACGACTGGGACAACCGCGCGCACGGCACCATCAACATGCAGTATGTGCTCGACGAGTCGCTCAACAACGGCGCCATCAAGGTCGGTCAGCTGATGGGCCCCAGCGCGTTCTACAGCAACCTGCTGGCGTTCGGCGTGGGCGCTCCGACCGGCGTCGACGTGTTCGGTGAGCAGAATGTGCCGCTTGCCCCCCAGAGCACGCAGAGCCCGCTCGACCTCGCCGAGGCGGCCTTCGGGCAGCACATCCAGGTGACCCCGATCGAGGTCCTCGCTGCGGTCAACGCCGTTGCCAACGGCGGTGTGTGGGTGCAGCCGCACGCGGTCCAGGCCGTCATCGACCCCACGACCGGCACATCGACTGCGGTCAAGCCAACCAGCCGCCGGGTGATCTCGACCACCGCCGCCGCCACCCTGGCGCGGATGATGACCGGGGTGGTCGAGGACCGCGGCGCCGAGGGCTCGCTCGCCAAGATCCCAGCGTTCAAAGGGCAGGTGGCCGGCAAGACCGGCACCGCCAGCGTCGCGGAGAACGGGCGCTACGGCAACAACCTTGTGGTGTCGTTCGCCGGCTTCCTCCCTGCCAAGAACCCTCAGTTCACGATGCTGGTGGTGCTCAACTACCCGCACGAGACGCGCGTCGAGCGCTTCGGCGCAACGCTGGCGGCGCCGGTCTGGAAGCAGGTCGCCCAGGTGGCGATCGACGAGTGGCGCATCCTGCCGTGAAGCACGCTGCGCTGGTGCTCGGCCTGGCGCTTATTGCGGGCGTTGCCCTCTATCCCTTGTTGATCACGCAGCTGGCACGCCACGGTGCGGGACAGCGGGTGCAGTCGTACAGCCCGACCACGCACGTCGTCAAGGAGGGCACCCCGACCATGGGGGGCGTCCTCTTCTGCGTCATCGTCGCCGCCGCCTGGCTGGGCTTCGACCGCAGCCGGCTGGGATTCGTCCTGGTCTTCGCGCTCGCCGCAGGGGCGCTGCTCGGCGTGCTCGATGACCGCGCCAACATCCACGGCCGCGGCGTGTTCGGCCTCGGCGTGCGCGAGAAGCTGGTGTTCCAAGCGTTCATCGGCCTTCTGGTGGGCATCGGTCTGGACGTCGTGGGTGCCACCCGGCAGTCCTTCCCGGGGCTGGGCGCGCCCGATCTGCACGGCGCGGGCATCATCCTGGTGAGCATTGTCGCCGTGGTCGCGGTGAGCAACGCGGTCAACCTCACCGACGGCGTCGACGGGCTCGCGGCGAGTTGCGCGGCAGTCGTGTTCGCCGGGCTGCTCGCCATCGCCCTGCACCAGCACGCTCTGCCGGCAGTGGTCGTCAGCGCCGCCCTCGTCGGTGGCCTGCTGGCGTTCCTGGTCTTCAACTGGTTCCCGGCACGCGTCTTCATGGGCGACACGGGGTCGCTGGCGCTCGGTTGCGCGCTCGTGGCCGTCGCCGCCGAGCTGCACCTGCTCTGGCTGCTGCCGCTGATGGGTATCGTGTTCGTCGCCGAGACGCTCAGCGTGATCATCAACGTGACAGCGATCCGGCGGTTCCAGCGCAGGATCCTGCGAGCCAGCCCTCTGCACCATCACTTCGAGGAGCTGGGGTTGCGCGAGCAGCGCCTGGTGGCGTGCTTCACCGCGGTGGCGGCGGTGGGGACATTCCTCACTGTCCTGTATGCACGCTCGAGGGGGGCAGTGGCGTGAGCCGCCGAGCAGTTGTCATCGGCCTCGGCCGCAGCGGCGCGGCGTGCGCGAGGGTCCTCGCCGCCGAGGGATACGACGTGCTGGTCGTCGATCGCGGCGACGACGCCAAGCTGCGGGAGCTGGCGGTTTCCCTGCCCGAAGGTGTGCGCGCGCAGCTCGGCGGCTACCAGCCCGACGT
>CATPCA010000315.1 GCA_955652545.1 Candidatus Dormiibacterota bacterium | reverse complement strand
GGGGGACAAGTTGCTGCAACTTGTATGTCGCCGCAGTCTAGTATGCATTCCCTCAAAAGGGGGGCTTCTCGCGCGCATCACACGGACTGAAGATCGTTGCGATCTGGTCAACCGATCGGCCGCGTCTAATCCCTGCGTTTCCGAACGCGGGCTCTAGAGGGACGACTCGATCAATCGCCCCCCATGCGCCATACGCACGGGCTCATCGCGACCGGACAGCCGCGCGACAGTCAGCGGTAGGACGCGGCGGCCGCCGCAGCGGGGACAGAGGACCCAGCGCATCGGAGCGGATTCTACCGAGGGATGCGCATCCTGTCCGCTCGCGGAGAGTCAGCGCGCCGCTTCGGCCTCGATCTCCACCTTCCAGCGCTCGTCGAGCAGGGCCTTGACGACGACCATCGTCGCCGCCGGCCGGGTCTCAGCGAAGACCTCGCCATGGGCGCGGCCGACGGCGTCAGCGTCAGCGGGATCGACGAGGTACATGCGCGTGCGCACCACCTGGCTCATCGAGGCGCCCGCGTCGATGAGCGCGTCTTCGATGATCCGCAGACAGCGCCGTGCCTGCACTCCGGGGTCGGGATCACAGCTGCCGTCGGGCCACACGGGCGCCGTTCCGGAGACGAGGACGCGATCGTCGACGGCTATCGCGCGGCTGAAGCCGATGCGCGGCTCATACGGCGACCCCGACGAGATCCGGGTGCGGTCCCTCACGGGATGAAACCCTCGGGCGGACGTGCGGTGTCGCGCATCGTGGCGCGATGCTCCGCGACCGCCTGGGCGACGTCGTCATCGGAGAGCGCGATGATCTCGGCGGCGAGATGCGCGGCGTTGCGGGCACCCATGTCGCCGACGGCGACCGTCGCGACAGGGATTCCCGGCGGCATCTGGACGATGCTGAGCAGCGAGTCGAACCCGCTCAGCGGCGTGGCGGCAAGCGGCACACCGATGACCGGCAGCGTGGTGATCGATGCCAGCACGCCGGGCAGGTGGGCGGCAGCGCCGGCGGCGCCGATGAGGACGCGCAGGCCGCGCTTGCTGGCCTGCTGTGCGTAGCTGCGCACCACGTCACCAGAGCGGTGCGCCGACATCACGCCGATCTCCCAGCCGATGCCGTATCCGTCGAGCACGTGGGTGCATTTGTTCATCACGTCGAGGTCGGACTCGCTGCCGACCACGATGCCCACCATCAGTGTGCCGCTCATGTCTCTCCTGCCCTGCGTGTCATGCGTTTGCGGTCGTATCGAGCCCGATGTCCTGACGAAGGTGCATGCCGTCGAAATGGACCGACGTGACCGCCCGGTATACGCGCTGCCTGGCCGCGTCCACTGAGCTGCCGCGGGCGACAAGTGTGATGACTCGCCCGCCGTCGGTGAGCAGCCGGTCGCCACTGCGCCGCGTCCCGGCGTGGAAGGCCAAGATGTCGGGGTCGAGGGTGTTCAGCCCGGAGATGACGTCGCCGCGACGTGGCGTGCCCGGGTAGCCGGTGGCGGCGAGCACGACGCCGACCGCGGACGGCTCGCTGCCCCGACGCACCGCTCCGCGCCCCAAGCCGCCGACGGCGCAGGCGGTGAGCAGCTCGAGCGCGTCCTCGTCGATGACCGGCAGGACAACCTGGGTCTCGGGGTCGCCGAAGCGCGCGTTGAACTCGAGCACACGCGGCCCGTCGCCGGTGAGCATGAGGCCGGCGTAGAGGCAGCCGGAGAACGGTGTGCCCGCGGCTGCCAGGGCGTCGACGCAGGGTCGGAGCACGTCGCGCTCGACGCTGCTGAGGACGTCGTCGCTGAGCCCGGGCGGCGGCGTCACCGCCCCCATGCCACCGGTGTTGGGGCCCGTGTCGGCTTCCCCGATGCGCTTGTAGTCGCGCGCGGGGGGCAGCAAGCGGATGTTGCCGCCGTCGACGAGAGCCTGCACGCTCACCTCTGCGCCGTTCAGCCGCTCCTCGATGAGCACGGTGTTGCCGGCACTGTCGAAGCGATGCTCGTCGAGGCAGGCGACGATGGCGGCGCGTGCCTGAGCTGCGTCATCGCACACGATCACGCCCTTGCCGAGCGCGAGCCCGTCGGCCTTGACCACGCAGCGGCCGTCCAGGTCGTCGATGAACCCGTGCAGCGCGGCGCGGTCATCAGCACCGCCCGCGACCCAATGCGCGGTGGGGATGGCGGCGGTGTCCATGAGCTGCTTGGCGAAGGATTTGCTGCTCTCGATGCGCGCGGCGGCGGCGCTGGGACCGAACACGGCGATGCGCGCCTCGCGACAGGCGTCGGCGACGCCGGCGGCAAGCGCGGCGTCGGGACCGACGATGACCAGCCCGGCGTGCACCTCACGCGCGAGGTGGACGACGGCCTGGGGATCGTCGGCGGCGATGGGGACGTTGGTCGCGAAGCTCGCGGTGCCGCCGTTGCCGGGCGCGCACGTGACCTGCAGGTCGACATGGCGGCGCGCGCAGGCCCAGGCAAGCGCGTGCTCGCGGGCCCCGGAACCGGCGACCAGGATGCGCCGCGGGGTCGGGCCTATTCCCACTCGATGGTGGAGGGCGGCTTGCTCGAGATGTCGTACACCACTCGGTTCACCCCGGCCACCTCGTTGACGATGCGCCGGCTGATGGTGGCGAGCACGTCGTAAGGGATCTTCGCCCAGTCGGCGGTCATGCCGTCGTCGGACTCGACGATGCGGATGGCGACGACGTTGGCGTAGGTGCGGTTGTCGCCCATCACGCCGACCGACGAGATCGGCGTGAGGATGGCGAAGCTCTGCCAGACCTTGCGATAGAGGCCGCTGCGCTTGATCTCGTCGATGACCACCCAGTCGGCAGCGCGCAGCGTGTCGAGCCGCTCCGCGGTGACCTCACCAACGATGCGGATGGCCAGGCCGGGGCCGGGGAAGGGCTGGCGCCACACCATGTCTTCGGGCAGGCCGAGCGCCAGGCCGACCTGACGCACCTCGTCCTTGAAGAGGTAGCGCAGCGGCTCGACGAGTTGGAAGCGCAGGTCCTCGGGAAGGCCGCCGACGTTGTGGTGAGTCTTGATCTTCTGGGCGTTGTGGGTGTCGTGCGAGGTCGACTCGATGACGTCGGGATAGAGGGTTCCCTGGGCCAGGAAGTCGATGTCGCCGAGCCGGCGCGCCTGGGTGTCGAAGACCTCGATGAAGGTGCGGCCGATGCGGCGCCGCTTCTCCTCAGGGTCGGTCACACCGGCCAGGGCGGTGAGGAAGCGCTCGGTGGCGTCGACGTGCACCAGGTCGATGTGGCGTTGGTGGCTCATGATCTCGACGACACGCTCACCCTCCGCGCGACGGAGCAGGCCGTTGTCGACGAAGACGCAGGTCAGCTGGTCGCCGATCGCGTGGTGCACCAGCGTCGCCGCCACGGCGGAATCGACGCCCCCGCTGAGCGCGCACAGCACCCGCTTGGAGCCCACGCGAGCGCGGATGTCGTTGACCGCCATCTCGATGAACGACGACGGCTCCCAGGTGCCCGCGCAGCCGCAGACGTCGATGAGGAAGTTGCGCAGGATGTCGCGCCCCAGCGGGGTGTGCACCACCTCGGGGTGGAACTGGATGCCGAAGCGGCCGTTGGGCCCGCTGATCGCCGCGTACGGGGAGTTGAGCGAGTGCGCCACCGAATGGAATCCCGGTGGCACCTGGGTGATGACGTCGCCGTGGGACATCCACACGTCGATCTCCGAGGGCAGCCGCTCAAAGATGCCGGTGCGCTCGTCGACGCTGATCGACGCGTGGCCGTACTCGCGGCGCTCCGCCGGCTTGACCGCGCCGCCGAGCTGGTGGGCGAGCAGTTGCATGCCGTAGCAGACGCCGAGGATGGGCAGGTCGAGCTCGTACAGAGCTGGATCGGGCAGCGGGGCGCCGTTGTCGTACACCGAGGCGGGACCGCCACTGAAGATGAGTCCGCGCGGCGCGCGGCGACGAACCTCGTCGGCGCTGATGGTGCCGGGAACCAGCTCGCAGTACACCCTGGCCTCGCGAACTCGCCGCGCGATCAGCTGTGAGTACTGGGAGCCGAAGTCGAGCACCAGCACGGTGTCCTGGGCAACGGTGGGATCCACCGGGGCGATCGAGTCCTGTTTGGGAGCGACGGCCATGCCGCGGCTCAAACCCCCATCCCGACGCGCTGCTCGCGCTGCTGGACCTTGCCCTCGGTCTTGATCGACGGCGCGATGACCATCTCGGTGCGTTGGAAGTCGCGGATGTCGCGCGCTCCGCACACACCCATCGAGCTCTTCAGGGCGCCGACCAGGTTCATGCTCCCGTCGTCAACGTGGGCGGGGCCGAACAGGATCTCCTGGAGCGTTCCCTTGGTGCCGGTGCGGATGCGCGTGCCGCGGGGAAGGTTGGCGTCGGGCGTCGCCATGCCCCAGTGGTTGCCGGCGCCGGCCGCCTCCTTGGCCGCCGCGAAGATGGAGCCGATCATCACCGCGTCGGCGCCGCTGGCGAACGCCTTGGCCACGTCGCCGCCGAGGCGCATGCCGCCGTCGGTGATGATCGCCACCCGCTCACCGCTGCGGCGGAGGTGATCGTCGCGAGCGGCGGCGCAGTCGGCGGTGGCGGTCACCTGGGGAACGCCAACCCCGAGCACGCCACGCGTGGTGCACGCGGCGCCGGGGCCGACGCCGACGAGCAGGCCCTTGACGCCAGTGTCCATGAGCTCGAGCGCCGTCGCGTAGTCGACGCAGTTGCCGGCGATCACCGGGAGGTCGATCGAGGCGGTGAGGTCCTTGAAGGAGAGGTGCTTGTAGCTCTTGCTGACGTGGCGCGCCGTGAGCACGGTGCCCTGCACGATAAGGAGGTCCGCCCCCGCCTCCTGGACGATCGGGGCGCGGCGCTCCGCTCTCGCCGGCGACGTCGAGACGGCGCACGGCACACCCGCTGACTTGATCTCCTCGATGCGCTGGCCGATCAGGCCATCCTGCACCGGCGCCGAGTAGATCCTCTGGAGGAGGACGTTGATCTCCTGCGGGCTGGAGGCGGCGATCTCGCGGAGGACGCCGCTCGGGTCCTCGTAACGGGTCTGCACGCCGTCGAGGTTGAGCACCGCGACGCCGCCGAGCCGGCCCATCTCCTGAGCGAATTTGACGTCGACGACGCCGTCCATGGCAGCCGCCAGGAACGGGATGTTGAATGTCGAGCCGTTCAGCGCGAAGGTCACATCGATCTCGTCGGGATTGATGGTCACCCGTCCGGGCACAAGCGCGACCTCGTCGAAGCCATAGGCGCGCCGCGCCATCTTTCCCCTACCGAGCTCGATCTCCATATGGCCTCCCGATAGCGCTTTCCCGAAGACAGAAACACCCAGCGCGGCACACTGCTGGCTGGGTGATGAACAGAGCGGGCAACGACAACCCCACCAT
>CATPCA010000314.1 GCA_955652545.1 Candidatus Dormiibacterota bacterium | reverse complement strand
GGTCAGCACAGTGTCGGCGAGGGCTGCTGTCGAGGTCTCGCCACGACGCCCGAGGCGCAGCACGTTGGGCTCATGCCGAAACCAGGTCCGCTGTGCCTTGACGTACCGGCGGGTGCGCTGCAGCGTTGCCGCGCGCGCATCCGCGACGCTGATCGCGCCGTCGAGCAGCGCCAGGACTTCGGCGTAGCCGATCCCCGCGCGTTGCAGCGCCGCCGGGGTCGTGCCGCGGCGCAGCTCCTCCTGGACCTCCGCGACCAGCGCGCCCGTCGCGAACATCGCATCCATCCGCGCGTCGAGGGTGTCAGCGTGGATGGCGCGCTCCGCGTCCAGGATCACCACGTCCACCGCCAGTCCATCCGCGGTGCGGCGCGCCTCGGCCAGGGAGGCGGCGCCGCCGCGGAGCTGCTCGAGGGCGCGGATCACACGCCGTGGATTGGCGAGATCGACAGACGCGGAACCATCCGGGTCACGGTCATGCAGCTCTGCCGCCAGCCGTTCGAGCCCGCCGGGAGCTGACGCCACGGCGGTGAGTGGCGCGCGCGTCGCCTCGTCAGGTTGCGTACCACCGAATCCCCATCCCTCGCGCAGCGCACGGAGGTACTGCCCGGTGCCTCCGACGAGAATCGCGGGGATGCCGCGCGCCTGCAGGTCGGCGAGCGTGGTCCGCGCGCGCTCGAGCCAGTCGGCGACGGTGAACGGCGCACCGGGCTCGCAGAGATCCAGCAGATGGCAGGGCACGCGCCGCAAATCCGTCGCGGAGGGTGCTGCCGTGCCGACGCGCAAACGCCGACTCACCTGTCGCGAATCGGCATTGACGAGCTCGGCGCCGATCCGCCCCGCCAACTCGACGGCGAGGACTGTCTTGCCAGTGGCCGTCGGTCCAGCGATGGCCAGTGGCCGGGGCTGGGTCATTCCGCGGGTCGGTGGAAGATGCGCCGCAGGCTGGCGTCGTCGAACAGCGCCAGCGCCGGCCTGCCATGCGGGCACGTGTACCCGCCAGGGGTGTCGACCAGCCGGTCAAGCAGTCGCTGCTGCGCGTCGGTTGCGAGCTCGTCGCCGAACCGGACCGCTGCGTGGCAGGCGATCAGCGCGGCAGCACGGTGCCGCTGCTCGGTCACCGGGCCACCTGCACCCATGGAGTCGAGGAGCTCGCCGAGCAGCCGCGACGGGTCGGCCGCGCTGGCGCCGGCGGGAACCGCGGTGCAGCGCAACGTCGTCGGGCCGAAGGCGTCCACCGTAAAACCGCATGACTCGATCAGCGCGCCGTGCACCGCAAACAGATCCATACGGCGCGCATCGCACTCCAACAGCGCCGGGATGAGCAACATCTGCCCGTACGCGGTGCCGGATGCCCACTCGCTGAGCAGTTCTGTGTACAGCACCTTCTCGTGCGCGGCGTGAGGGTCGACGACGACGACGCCAACCGGCGACGTCGCCAGCAGCCAACGTCCGCCCTGCTGTCCGAGCGCGCGCAGCGGTCCCATCGCACCCAGGGTGACGTGTTCGGCGCCAGGCGACCCGCCGCCAGAGGTGGCGCCCGCTGCCAGGGTGACGCTGTCCTCGGTCCTGCCTGCTGCGCCGTTGGCATCGTCGACGCGCGCCGCAGGAATGGACTTCCCCGGCGAGGGCCATGCGACGATGCCCTCACCCAGCCGCGACGCGCTCACATCCGGTGCAGACGCCCTGTACACGGACGCACCTTCGAGTGCCCGCCAGCAGGCGCCCTGCACGGCCGCGAAAACCGCGCGCTCATCGCGAAAGCGCACCTCACGCTTGGTGGGGTGCACGTTGATGTCCACCTCGAGAGGGTCGAGCGCCACGCTGACCACGCCGAACGGGTGCCGACCGGTCGGGACCACGCCGCGGTACGCCTCGCTGACCGCGGCGAGCAGCGCGCGGTTGTGCACCCGCCGCCCGTTGACCACCAGCACGAGCCCGGCGCGGGTCCCGCGATGCCGGCGCGGCTCGCTGATCGCACCGCCCACGTTGATGTCACCCTCGGCAGCAACCAGCAGCAGCTCCGCGGCCTCGGCGCCGAACACGCAGCGCAGGGCATCGTCCAGGGTGCCGCCCGGTGAGCGCAGCCGGGTGCGGCCGTCGACTGTGCAGGTGACGCGCACCTCGGGGTGCATGAGCACCATGTCGGCGACGACGGCAAGCGCCGCCGCGGACTCGGCACGCTCGCTGCGCAGGAATCGCAACCGCGCCGGCGTGGCGGCGAAAAGGTCGAGCACCTCCACCGAAGTCCCGGCCGGGCCTCCCCACGCGCCCTCCTCCACTCTCTCGCCGTGGCGCAGGCGCAATCGGGCGCCGGCAGCGGCGGTGCGCGGGCGCGAGGCGATGGTGACATCTGCCACGGCCGCGATGCTCGCCAGCGCCTCGCCGCGGAAGCCGAGTGTGTCGACGGCCTCGAGGTCTGTCACGGAGCGGATCTTCGACGTGGCATGCCGCGCCAGCGCCAGCGGCAACTCCGCCGCTGCGATCCCCACGCCGTCGTCGACGACGCGGATGCGGACTGTGCCCGCGCCGTCCACGACGACGTCGACGGCGCGGGTGCCGGCGTCGATGGCGTTCTCACACAGCTCCTTGACCACGGAGGCGGGCCGCTCCACGACCTCGCCGGCCGCGATGGCGTCGGCCACCGATTGCGGCAGCCTGCGGATCTCCGCCGCCGCCGGGTCGCTCTCCACCGTCAGGGTGCTGCGCGCTCGCGCAGCTCGGCGAGCTTGTTGAGTGCGGCCAGCGGGGTGAGGCCCTCGATGTCGAGCTGGGCAAGCTCTTCGACGACAGGATGTTGCGGTGGAGCGGCGATGCCGAGACTGAGCTGGTCCGGCGTGTCTGCGCCGCTGCCGGCCACCGGGCGTTCGCGCTCGAGGTCGGCGAGCAGCTGCCGGGCGCGCACCAGCACCCCGGCCGGCATGCCCGCCAGCCTGGCGACATGGATTCCGTAGGAACGGTCGGCCCCACCGGGGACGATGCGGTGCAGGAAGGTGATGCCGTCACCCTCCTCGAGCACGTCGACGCGGGCGTTGCGGACCCGCGGC
>CATPCA010000313.1 GCA_955652545.1 Candidatus Dormiibacterota bacterium | reverse complement strand
TCCAATTGAAGGGCCATCGGCCCGCGAAGGCTGGGCCGTGCCTCGGTCACGCGGTCCCGCCAACGGATCCAACCGGCGCGCGCAAGGTGCACGACGAGGTGCAGGTCACCGGCCGCCATGTCGAGGAACTTGCCGTGGCGCGACCAGCCGTCGACCGTCGATCCGACCAGCGCAGCGAGCGGCGGATCGTACGTCTTGAGGGCGCCGATCGAGCGGAGTCTCACCGCGGAGATCGCGCGGCCGTGCATGCGCTCGGTCAGACCGGCGGCCAGCGCGCTGACCTCGGGGAGCTCGGGCATGGCCCCATGGTGGCGCAACGTAGAATTCCACGACCTTGAGGTCGATGGTCGATGCGCCGGACGCGCGCCCCGCCACGCCGGCACGCCGCCGCGCTGTGTCGCCGCAGTCGGCCGAGGACGTTCTCTGCGTGCCCCGGACGACGATCTTTCCCGATGGTGCCTGGCACGGGCTGGTCACCGGTGGGTTGGAACGAGTGCTGCGCACCATCCGCGCCGCATCGGAATACCGGCCACGACACCTGGTCGAGGACGACCCCTCGATGCAGCAGATCATCCCCTACTGCGTGGTGCATCACCCCCACGACGGCACCTACCTGCTCACCCGGAGGCTGCGGCGCTCGAGCGAACGCCGCCTCCATCACCTCTACTCCCTCGGGGTGGGTGGGCACATCAACCCGGGTGACGGGGCGGCCGGCGATCCTCTCGTCGGCGGCCTGGAGAGGGAGTGGGCGGAGGAGGTTGTCTGTGCGTCACCTGCCACCGCCCGGCTGGTGGCGATGCTCAACGACGACACCACCCCGGTGTCGCGCGTGCACCTCGGGCTCGTCTTCCTGGTCGAGCCCAGCGTAGCCACCACGTCGGTGCGCGAGACCGACAAGCTGGAGGGTGAGAGCCTGCTGCTCGCCGACATGCGCCGCCACTACCTGAGCATGGAGTCGTGGTCCCAACTGGTGTTCGACGACCTGGTCGCGGGTGCGGCCAAACGGGCTGAGCGCAGCCCCCTGACCGTGGAGCTGCCCGCGGCCGGCTGAGCGGGTGACGGAGCGCCGGCGAGCCGCCGGTATACTCGCGCGATGGCCGTTCGCATCCGTGTCCCGGGTCCGTTGCGCCGCCTGACCGGTGGCGATTCCGAGGTCACCGTCGACGGCGACACCGTGTCGGCAGCGCTCAGCGACCTCGACAAGCGCTACCCGGGTTTCCACGACCGCCTCTACGAGGGGGACGGGAAGCTCCGCCAGTTCATCAACATCTACGTCAACGACTCCGACATCCGCTTCAGCCAGGGGCTCGACACGCCCGTGGGTGAGCGCGACGAGGTGTCGATCGTCCCGGCCGTCGCCGGCGGCTGACCTGCGGCGATGACCGTTGCGGCATGGCGCGCCGCGGCACGTGCGCGCGCGGAGCTGCCGAACGATCCACTCGATCTCGTGCCCGCTGACGCGGTGGTGGCCGTGGCCATGTCGGGCGGCGTCGACTCGTCTGTCGCCGCCGCTCGTTGCGTGGCCCGCGGTCTGCGGACCGTCGGCATCACCCTGGCGATGTGGCCGCGCGATGCTGAACGCGATCGCGATCGCGGATGCTGCTCGGTCGACGCTGTCGAGGACGCACGCCGGGTGGCCACCACGCTGGGCATCCCGCACTACAGCTGGAACCTCGAACCCGAGTTCCAGGCCCAGGTGGTCTCGGTGTTCGCCGACGAGTATGCCGCGGGGCGCACCCCCAACCCGTGCGTGCGCTGCAACCAGACCGTCAAGTTCGGGACCCTCCTCAGCCGCGCGCTGCAGGCCGGCGCCAGCCACCTGGCGACCGGCCACTACGCGCGCACCGGGCGCCGCGCTGAGACCGTCACGCTCCACCGCGCCGCGGCGGCGGTCAAGGACCAGGCCTACACGCTGCACCGCCTCGACCAGCGCCAGTTGCGCTGCGCGGTGTTCCCGCTCGGTGCCTTCTCCTCGAAGAACGAGGTGCGCCGTGTTGCCGGCGAACTCGGATTGGTCACTGCGGCCAAGCCGGATTCACAGGAGCTCTGCTTCGTCACCGACACCGTTGCCGGCGACCTGGAGCGGCGGCTCGCCGGCCGGTTCCGCCCCGGTGCATTGCTCGACACCGATGGCAACACCATCGGGGAGCACCGCGGCGTTCCGTTCTACACGGTCGGTCAGAGGTCCGGCATCGATGTCGCGCCGACGCGTCCCCACACCGCGCCGCTCTACGTCGTTGCTGTCGATGCTGGCAGCAACACCGTCACTGTCGGGCCGCGCGCTGCGCTGGAACGGACCGTGGTGAAGCTGGATGACATGCACTGGATTGACGCCGTCGCAGCGCCGGACGCGGTGCTGACCCTGCAGCTGCGCTCCCACGCCGCGCCCGCGCCGGTCAGGGTGGCCGCGGTCGAGGCCAGGACGGTGCTGCTCGCCTGCGACCCGCCGGTCACCCAGGTTGCGCCCGGCCAGGCGGGTGTCCTCTATGACGGCGACGAGGTGGTCGGGGGAGGGGTGG
>CATPCA010000312.1 GCA_955652545.1 Candidatus Dormiibacterota bacterium | reverse complement strand
GGCGGTCAGGCACGCTCCCCCCTCCCCGGAGGTGATCTGCTTGACCGGGTGGAAGCTCAGGGTCGTGATGTCGCCGAGCGAACCCACGGGCCGGCCTCGTAGCGATCCGCCGAGCGAATGGGCGCCGTCGACGACGATCGCCACGCCTGTCGGCAGGACGGCGCGGAGGGCGTCGACGTCCGCGGGCAGACCGCCGTAATCGACGGTGATCACCGCGCGAGTGCGTGGCCCAACCCGCGCCGCCACCGCCGCGGGATCGAGACAGCGGTCGTCGCCGACGTCGGTGAAGACCGGCGTGGCCCCGACCCGCACCGCGGCGTTCGCGGTGGCCACGAAGGACAGCGGGGTGGTGATGACCTCGTCACCAGCACCGATTTGCAGAGCGGCAACCGCGAGGTCCAGCGCCGCGGTCCCGCTGGACACTGCCACGGCGTGCGGGGTGTCGCAGCGGTTCCCCAACGCTGTCTCGAACGCGGCGACATCCCTTCCCCCGGTGAGCGTCCCGCTGCGCAGCGACTCGACCACCGCCGCGATGTCGGACTCCTCGAGCTGGTGACGTCCGTAGGGCAGCGGCCGGCTGCGCAGCGGTGTGCCACCGGCAACCGCCGGCAGCCCGGCGTCGGTCATCCGACCTCGACGGCCGCCGGCTCGACCGTGCCGGACGTCGGGGTGAGGAGCTCGCGCAGTGCGGCGACATCCAGCCACTCGGTGTTGCGATCGCTCGTGTACAGGAAGTCCTCGGCCACCGGCGTGGCGTCGGGGATGCGGCCGTCGCCCCAGAACGCGTGCTCGGGCTCGACGATGTAGCAGCCACCCGCGTCGACTGTGTGCCTGGCCTCCTCCGGGGTCAGCAGTGCCTCATGGAGCTTCTCGCCGGGGCGGATGCCGGTGTAACGGATTCGGGCACCCGGCGCGATGGCTTCGGCGAGGTCGAGCACGCGCATGCTCGGGATCTTGGGGATGAACAGCTCGCCGCCCTGCATCCTCGCGACCGAATCGGCGACGAACTGCACCGCCTGGTCGAGCGTGATCCAGAACCGGGTCATGCGCTCGTCGGTGACGGTCAGCTCACCCGACGCGGCCTGGTCCGTGAACAGCGGCACCACGCTGCCTCGCGAGCCGACCACGTTGCCGTAGCGCACGCACGACAGCCGCGTCTCGCGGGCGCCCGCGTACACGTTGGACTGCACGAACAGCCTCTCCGCACACAGCTTGGTGGCGCCGTAGAGGTTGGTGGGGCTCACCGCCTTGTCGGTGCTCAGTGCGACGGCGCGCCGCACACCGGCGTCGATGCACGCCTCGGCCACGTTCTGGGCGCCGAGGATGTTGGTGCGCACCGCCTCAAATGGGTTGTACTCGCAGGCCGGCACCTGCTTCAGGGCGGCGGCGTGGATGACGATGTCGACACCGTCGACGGCGCGGCGGAGCCGGTCGCGGTCGCGCACGTCACCGAGCAGGAAGCGCAGCCGCTCGTCGTCGATCTCGCGTTCCATCACCGACTGCTTGAGCTCGTCGCGGCTGAACACGCGAATCGCTGCCGGGTTCCACCGCGCCAGGGCGGTGCGGGTGAAGTGCTGACCGAACGAACCAGTCCCGCCGGTGAGCAGGATGGTCCGACCCTCGAACGCGTTCACCATCGATCCTCGTTGAGCACCCGCAACCGCGACTCGCGTCCTGTCAATTCTCGTCCGGCCAGTTGACCTCGACGCGCGTCGTGCAGTTGGTCAGCTCCTGCGAGGCCTTGGTGTACCGGACCAGCGTCGGGAAGTCGCCGCGGAGCTTGAGTTGGCCGAGCATGATCCCTTTGGTCGCGTCCATCTCGTTCTTGGCGACCTTCTTCCAGCGCGAGTACGAGCCGGTGATCACGTACTTGGCGGCCTCGGCGTCAGCCCGCGAGCAGATCTTCACGTCGCGGGCCTCGCCGTGCCAGAGGTCGAGGAAGATGCCCATGTCGTCGGGCACGTTCTTGTCGGGCTCGGCGAGCACCACCAGGCCGACGGTGCCCTCCCAGTTGGCGGCGGCCTGCTTGTACACGGGTGACTTGTTGATCTCGGCCTTGAAGGCCTCGGCCCACTCGGGGCTGTACGCGTCATATGCCACGTCTGGTCTCTCCTCCACAGTCGCTGAGCGGTGGCTGATTATGGTCCAGGTGCCGTCGAGGGGGCCCATGCTCGGCTCCGGCCTCACGGCGTCGGCGACCCGCCGAATGAGGGAGGCGGCGCCAGGCCGAGGTCGCGCCGCACCGCGGCGACCGCCGCTGCCAGGAGCTTGTCATCCGATTCGATGGCGGTGAAGTCGGTGGCGTCAGCCTGCGGGTTGGCGGAGTTGGCGAACGACACCTCCTCGGCGACGACCCGCTTGTCGATGGCGATGAGCGCGTCCGCGTCCGCCTTGGCATCCGGCGGAAAGGCGATCGTGAGCAGGTCGTTCTCGAACGTCTGCTCCGCGGCGGACAGCCCGCTCGAGCATGCCTTCAGCGAGGCGTTGTCGGACTTCATGCAGGGACCGGACTGGAGCACCGCCTTGGCGGCGTTCGCCTTGGCGGCGGCCGCGCTGTAGGCCTGGGCGGCCGCTGCGCGCACGGCGGGGTCCACGGTCGGGGACGGCGTCACCGACGTCGTCGATCCGCATGCGGACACAAACAGCAGAGCGGACAGTGGCAGCGCGCGCCTCATGTGCCGCCGATGGGAGCCAGCCGCTGCCGCGCACCCGGGACTCGGGACGAGAAGCGGTCTCACCGGGGGTCGCCGCCCCCGACGCGCACCATCTCGAACTCCCGCCGAGCCGGCTCGTCCGGGTGCATCGCCTGGACCCTGCCGGTCCGCACGAACTGATGGCGCGCGTAGAGCCGTTCCGCAGCGTCGTTGCCCACGGCCACCCACAGCTGAACCCTGGAAACGCCCTCGCCAGCTGCCCACCCGGTCACGGCGATCACCAGCTCGTCGGCCACACCGCGCCCGCGCCACGACGGGTCCACCCACATCGAGATCAGCTCGGCCACAGCAGGCTCCTCGTCGAGACCGGCGGCCAGGCCCACCGGCCTCCCATCGGCGACAGCGACGAAGCAGGCGGCATCTGCCAGACGCCGGCGCCATTCCACCTCGGTCAGCGCGCCGGCAACCGCCGCGGTGGTCCAGTAGGCCGAGGGCGCGTCGTGCAGCGCGGCGAGCCGGACCTCGCGAAAGAGGCGCCACTCGTCGGGGACGACCCGGTGCACGGATGCGCCTGTCATGGCGTCATGGTCGCGCACCGCGCGGCGATGACGGCGCCGGCAGCGCGCGCCTGCGATACCTTTCCGCCCATGGCGCTGCAGGAAACGACGGTCTCGCTGCGCGAGGTGACGCACGCGGACGTCGCCGCGATGACCGAGATGATGGTCCGCAACCGGGCGGACGTCGAGCGCGTCGGACCCGCCAACGCGGACGGTTTCTTCACCACGGAGGGGATGACCAGGCGCATCGACGAGGTCATCGACGAGTCCGCCCACGGCCATCGCCGCTACTGGACAATCCGTGTCGACGGCGTGCTGGCGGGCGACATCTCGCTCAGCCACATCCAGCGCGGGGCACTCCAGAACGCCAACCTCGGCTACATGGTCGATGTCGCGTTCCGTGGCCGCGGGGTCGCGACCGCCGCGGTGCGGCTGGCCATAGAGCGTGCGTTCGGTGAGGTCGGGTTGCACCGCCTCGAGGCAGGCGTCATGCCCAGCAACGTGGCGTCGCAGCGCGTCCTCGAGAGGGCCGGCTTCACCAGGGTCGGGATCACGCGCAGCCTGCTGTACATCGCCGGGCGCTGGGAGGACCACATCTTCTACGAGCTCGTCGGTCCCGACGCAGCCCCGGCCATGACCTCTGCCTCGGTCACGTCCGCTCCCGCACCCCGAGGCGGCAGCTCGGACTGAACGTCCAGCGTCCGCAGGTGGGGCGCGGGCGACGGCACCAGCCAGATGACCCGGCGAGCCCGGCGATGCTGGCCGCTCCCGATCGTGCCCGGCTGCGGCACCATTGGAGTTGATGGTTGTTCGCGGCATCGACCATGTCCAACTCGCCATGCCGGCGGGTGGGGAAGCACGCGCCACCGAGTTCTATGAGGGCCTGCTGGGCATCCCCCTCGTAACCAAGCCGGCCAACCTGGC
>CATPCA010000311.1 GCA_955652545.1 Candidatus Dormiibacterota bacterium | reverse complement strand
GCGTCCGACGTTGTGGTGCCGTCCTTGCCCTTGGTTAGACGCTCGGTGGGGCGCAAATCTTGCGGGCCGCCCGAGTCTGACGCTCCCAGGAACGGCCGAGAGCGCCGGGACACCGGTGATATAGTCGAAGCGATCGGGGCAAAGGGTTGTTTTCCCGACTGGAGGGGACGATCACGGAGCAGTCGCCACGTTCGATGCCCCCATCCGATGACCTCGTTCTGATCACCGCCTACCTGGCGGGGGACGTCGGGGCATTCGACACCCTGTTTGCGCGGTACCACGCCCGTGTCCGGGCGGTGTGCTTCCGCTACGTGGGCGACCAGGCCATCGCCGAGGACCTCGTCCAGGAGACGTTCTACAACGTCATTCGCTCGCTGGCGCGCGTCGACCAGAGCTTCAACTTCGGTGCCTGGGTGCATCGCATCGCCGTCAACATCTGCCAGGACGAGCTGCGCCGGCGCAACCGTCGCGCGGTGCACCTCGACCAGGGCAGCGGCGACCCCGAGGAGGCGATGCTCAGGCTCGCCGACCATGACCGCACCGGCCACCCGGAGGAAGCGCTGGAGATGAGCACGCTCCGCCAGCTGGTCTGGGACGTCGCCAAGAAGCTGCCGGAACGTCAGCGCATGGTGCTCACGCTGCGCGAGCTGCAGGGGATGTCGTACGCGACGATCGCGCGTGTCATGGGCATCACCGACGCAGCCGTTGAAACCCTCCTGCATCGAGCGCGGAAGCGGTTCAAGCAGGAATACCTGCGCATGGAGAGCCCGCCGGAGGAGCAGGCGCGCTGCGCGGACCTTGCGTTCATGATGACTCGCAGCCGGCTCAGCTCCGAGGAGAAGCGAGCGGCGCTCGACCACCTGGAGACGTGCCCCCTGTGTCGCGAGGCGTACAACGAGACGGCGGCAGTCGGCGCGCGCGTCCCGCAGATGGCATCCGCCTAGCGCTCTGCGCTCCCAACGCGTTCAAGGGCACCCTCTCCGCCGCCGCTGCTGCTGCGGCGCTGGCCCGGGGGGTCGAGGACGCCGGCTGGACGGCACTGTGCCTGCCGGTTGCCGACGGCGGCGACGGCACCCTCGACGTGCTCCTCGCCGCGGCAGGGGAGCGGGCGCGCGTCGAACGGCTGCGCGTCCACGGCCCGCTCGGTCCTCGCCGGACGGCGCGGCTGGGCTGGGTGCGGCCGCAGGTGGCCGTCGTGGAGATGGCGGAGGCCGCCGGGCTGCGCCTGCTGGGCCGGCGGCGCGACCCGATGCGCGCCAACAGCACCGGTGCCGGCGAGTTGCTGCGCGCCGCGCTCGACGGAGGCGCGCGACGGGTCATCGTCGGGGTGGGGGGCAGCGCGTCGACCGATGGCGGGATGGGCATCCTGGTTGCCCTGGGTGCGCGTCTGCTCGACGATCACCGGCGACCGGTCGCGCCGGGAGGGGGCGCCCTGGGACGAGTGGCCACCATCGACCTCTCTGTCGCGCATGCTCAGGTGCGCGGTCGCCGGGTGCAGGTCGCGGTTGACGTCCGTAGCCCGCTGTACGGCCCGGACGGCGCCGCCCATGTCTTTGCCCCCCAGAAGGGTGCCGGGCCCCGCCAGGTGGAAGAGCTCGACGCCGGGCTGCGGCACTTCGCCGCGGTCCTCGAGAGCGCCGCGGGGCTGCCCGGCCTGGCCGGGCACGCCGGTGCCGGGGCAGCCGGCGGCGCCGCCTTCGCCCTGGCCGCACTGGGCGCGGAATTGGTGAGCGGAGCCGCGCTCGTGTGCGACGAGATCGGCCTCGACGACGCGCTCATCGACGGCGACCTGGTCATCACCGGCGAGGGGCGGCTCGATTCCCAGACCGCAGCCGGCAAGGCCCCCGCCGAGGTGGCTCAGCGCGCGCGCCGCGACGGGGTCCCGTGCGTCGCGGTCTGCGGGGCGATCGACGGGGGTGAAGAGCTGTTCACCGCCACCATCGGGCTGGACCAGCTGGGCAAGGACCCGCGCCGCCATGTCCGCTCCCTGCTCCGACTGGCCGCTTCCCAAGCAGTCGGAAGGGCGGTCTAGCCTCCCCCCGATGAGAACCCCTGTTACCCGTAAACCGGCGAGAGCCACTCCGCGTACTTCTCATTGCGGCCGCTCACGATGCCGTTGTACAGGTCCTGGATGCGCATGGTCAGAGGCCCCGGCTCGCCATCGCCGATGCGCCGGCGATCGATCTCGATGACAGGGGCAACCTGGGCACCGGTGCCGCAGAGGAACACCTCGTCGGCCGCGTACAGCTCGCTGCGGTCGATTGACCGCTCGACGACGTCGAGCCCGAGTTCCTCGCGGGCCATGTGGATCAGCCCTTGGCGGGTGATCCCCTCGAGGATGTTGTCGGCCGGCGGCGGCGTGACGATGACGCCTTGGCGCACGATGAAGATGTTCTCAGCGCTGCCCTCGGACACGTGCCCGTCCATCGTCAGCAGGATGGCCTCGTCGAAGCCCGCCTGCAGCGCCTCCGACTTGGCCAGCGCGCTGTTGACGTAGATCCCGGTGCACTTGGCGCGCGCCGGCGCCATCGTGTCGTCGATGCGCCGCCACGAGCTCACCATGCAGCGGATCCCGCCGGTGCCGATATAGTCGCCCATCGGCGCGGTGCAGATCGCAAAGCTCTCGGGGACATCGTGCAGCTTGACGCCGATGATCTCTGCCGACTTGAACACGAGCGGGCGGATGTACACATCCTCGCGGTAGCGGTTGCGACGGAGCAGATCGCCGGTGATGACGCACAGCTCCGTCGTCGACAGCGGCAGCTCCATCTGCAGGATTCGCGCGTTCGAACGCATCCGGTCGTAGTGCTCGGGCATGCGCAGCGTGTAGAGCTGCTCGCGTTCGGCACTCCAATAGGCGCGAATGCCCTCGAAGACCCCGGTCCCGTAGTTGAGGCCGTGGGTGAGCAGTCCCACTTTGGCATCCCCGTACTGGCAGACGCGCCCATCGAACCAGATCCACGAGGTCTCACGGCGAGTAACGGCGTCGGGCGATGTGCCGGTTGCAGTCTGGGTCATGACGTGCAGCGTACAACCCCGGGCGGACCGTGTCGCCGGATCTGCGTCACAGGCCGACCCAAACTGACCCCCCAGAACGGCTCTGATATGCTCGTCGCGGAATGGCCCCTGGCCCACCTGCCGTTCATTGCGACTCGAAAGGGGCGCGAGACCAGGGACGTGGAGGAGTAATGACCGACGTTGTCAAGGCCCGGCGTGTATCGCTACCACAGGCCAGGTCGATCCGCTGGAACCCAACCCCGCAGGAGCTTCGCGAGCTCACCGCGCAGATGCCCAGCGCCAGGTTGACCGAGTTCAACAACCACAACGTGCAGACCCGGGTCGTCTCTCGCAGCAAGAGCAGCACATACATCATCACCGACTCCCCACAGGAGCACACCGACCAGACCCTGTCGACCGACGTCGGCCGGCACATCGCCGCGCTCCAGGAGGAACACATCCGCGAGCGGGACATGTTGGTTGTCGACGGCTACATCGGCAATGACCCGCAACGGCGCGTGCGAGCACGCCTCTTCATCGACGTTGCCGCCGCCAACGTCGCCGGCATGCAGCGCTGGCTGTACTTCGACAACGAGGGCAAGGGTGGCGAGGACTGGAACCCTGAGTTGATCGTCATCTACACCCCTGAGCTCGAGGCGTCGGGCTACCCCGACAACCGGCTGATCGCAGTCGATCTCGCGCAGGGCGTCACGCGGGTGCTCAACAGCGATTACTTCGGCGAGTCCAAGAAGGGCGGGCTGCGCATGTGGAACAAGCTCACCTACGACGAGGGTGGGCTGTCCCTGCACGCCGGCTGCAAGGTGATCCCCACCCCTCGGGGTGAGCAGACGATGCTGATAGTCGGGCTGTCGGGCACGGGCAAGACCACCACCACGTTCACGCGCCAGAACGATTCCAAGCCGGTCCAGGACGACTTTGTGGCGCTGTACCCCGGCGGCCAGATCGCGGCCACGGAGAACGGGTGCTTCGCCAAGACGTTCGGGCTCGACCCCAAGGACGAGCCGACCATCTTCGGTGCGGTCTGCAAGCCCGAGGCATACCTCGAGAACGTCTCCATGGACGAGAACGGCAAGGTCGACTTCTTCGACACCGCCTACACCCAGAACGGCCGCGCCGTCTTCCGCATGGATGCCCTGGGCTGGCATCGCGACGCGCGGGACGTCACCAGAGTCAACCAGCTGCTCATCCTCAATCGCAACGAGAACATCATCCCTGCGGTGACCCGGTTGAACCGCGAGCAGGCCGCTGCGTACTTCATGCTCGGTGAGACGCAGGGCACCTCGGCCGGCGGCCAGGAAGAGGCGGGCAAGTTCCTCCGCGTGCCCGGCACCAATCCCTTCTTCCCGCTGCGCCACGAGCAGCAGGGCAACCGCTTTCTCGAGCTGCTCGACAGCTGCGGGTTCGAGGTCTTCCTGCTCAACACCGGCCGCGTCGGCGGCCCGCCGGACAACGACAGCAGCAAGAAGGTGACCATCCCCTACTCGAGCGCCGTGGTCAAGGCCATCGCCGAGGGAACAATCGAGTGGACGGTGGACCCGGACTTCGGCTACGAGGTGGCCAGCTCGCTGCCCGGAATCGACGACCCCGAGATCCTGCAGCCGCGACGCCTCTACGAACGCACCGGGCGCATCGACGACTACGACACCATCGTCGAGCGCCTTCGCGCGGAGCGTCGCGACTTCCTCGCCAAGTACCCCGGGCTGCGCCCGGAGATCGTGGGCGCGATCACGACGTAACCGCGTCCGCGCGCCGGCGGGACGACCAGACCGCGCGGATATCCTCTCGCGGTGCCCAGCCGCGCCCGTCGCCTGTCCGTGGCGCTCACCGGGGTGGCCGTCGACATCGGTGCGCTGCGAGAGTCAAAACCATTCCGCCGGCTCACCGCCGGACAGCTCGTATCCCTCACCGGCCGGCAGATCACCACCGTCGCCGTGCCCTATCAGGTCTACACGATGACGGGGTCGCCGGTTCTCGTCGGACTGCTGTTGCGTTTCCGCAGGTGTGGAATTACCGCGGTCGCGCCACCGACGCCCCGCCGGCAGTGGCTGACGACGCCCTCGCTGGTCCGCCCGTGTAAGGTGCCTGTCCACCGAGCCGATTGGAGAGGGAGCCCGTGACCGACGTGAGCACAACCCCGGCGCGACCACGCACCGACCCGACGCGGCTCACCACGGCGCCACCGCTCGGCGAGGTGCCGTCGACCATGCTCGCGCAGGTGATCCGCCCGCAGCGATATGGCGATCCCAGCGACGCCTTCGCGGTGGAGGAGTTGCCCACGCCTCGCCCGGGACCCGGCGAGGCGCTGGTCTACGTCATGGCCGCCGGCGTCAACTACAACAATGTCTGGGCCGCGCTGGGCCGCCCCGTCGACGTCATCGCGGCGCGGCAGAAGGCGGGAGCCACCGAGGACTTCCACATCGGCGGCAGCGACGCCTCAGGCATCGTGTACGCGGTCGGCGAGGACGTCGGCAACGTGCGCGTCGGCGACCGTGTGGTGGTGCACTGCGGGCAGTGGAACGCGGACGACGCCTACATCACCGCCGGCGGTGACCCGATCACGGCGCCGAGCGCGCGGATCTGGGGCTACGAGACCAACTGGGGCAGCTTCGCGCAGTTCACCCTGGTGCAGGCGCACCAGCTGCTGCCCAAGCCCGAGCGGCTGAGCTGGGCCGCGGCGGCGGCGTACATGCTGGTCGGTGCGACGGCGTACCGGATGCTCTGCAGCTGGGAGCCGCACACCGTCCGCGAGAACGACGTGGTGCTGGTGTGGGGAGGCAGCGGCGGGCTCGGCTGCCAGGCGATCCAGATCGTCAAATCCCGCGGGGGCATCCCTGTGGCGGTGGCGTCGGGGCCCGAGCGTGGCGAGTTCTGCGTGTCGCTCGGCGCCGCCGGCTACATCGACCGCGGCAACTTCGACCACTGGGGCCTGCCGCCGGACTGGCGCGACAACGACGCGTACGGCGAATGGGCGGGCGGGGCGCGCGCATTCGGCAAGGCGATCTGGGACGTGATCGGTCAGAAGAAAAACCCGCGCATCGTCTTCGAGCACCCCGGCGAGGCGACCATCCCCACCTCGATCTTCGTGTGTGACAACGCGGGCATGGTGGTGATCTGCGCCGGGACCACCGGGTACCACGCCGCCGTCGACCTGCGCTACCTGTGGATGCGCAGCAAACGGCTGCAGGGGTCGCACTTCGCCAACGATGACGACGCGGCAGCGCTCAACCAGCTGGTGTCGGACGGCGCGGTTGACCCATGCCTGCGCCGCACGTTCGCATTCGACGATGTCGGCGTCGCCCACCAGCTCATGCACAAGAACCAGCACCCCGTCGGCAACATGGCGATCCTCGTCGGGGCCAGGGACGAGAACCAGGTCGACGCCTAGGCTGTCATCGCGGCACGGACGCGGACGACGAGCTGCTCGGGTGTCTGCGTGGCCAGCTCGAGGCGCCTGCCGCCGCGCAGCCAGTCGATCTCCTCCATTGTGAGGTGGCCCGACAGGTCGCGCGGGGGGCGCGCCGGCGCCCCTTCGATGAGCTGGAGGCGCTTGCCGGTGAGCTCCTGCGGGTTGATCCCGGCGTCGGTGACATCGATGCCGCGGTCGCGCAGGTCGGCGGCCACGGCGCACCCGGCGGGGTCGCAGTCGTGGACGACAACGACGCGGCGGTCGTGGGCCTGGTCCGGCTCGTTGTCGCGCGTCACCACGTGAGCGTCGCCGAGCCGCTCATGGTTGGCCACGAGGATGGCAGCCGTCTCGGCGCGGTCGCACACCACCAGGAGCGAACCGTCTCCGCCGCCGTCGGCGGGATGCCGCGAGATGTCGATCAGCCCGGGGTGGTCGTGGCTCCCCGCCAGGAGCCGTGCTTGGAAGTCGGGGAATGAGATCGCCAGCAGCCTGGTCAGCGGCGGCGGCCGGCGTTCCTGCAGGTGGGTGACCGCCCCGACGGCGACGAGCACGACGCCGATGCCGCCGAGCGCGATGAGCGCGGTCCGGTTGGCGATGATGATCCCGACGAGGATGAGCACCAGCCCCAGGCCCACCTCTCCGCTCGCGACCTTCACCGGAGCCGTCTCCACGTCCGCGCAGACGGCGTAGTAGAGCTGGCGGGGCGTGAACCACCACCCGCCCTCATGGAGGCGCGCCGCCGCGGCAGCGATGCGCTCGTCGGTGACCTCGACTGCCATGGCGCGCCAGTCTGGCAGGCGTGGTCGACGGCGGAGGCCGAAGTATGCTGGCGGCGTGATCTCGGAGTCAGCGGCGGCGACGGCGGGTCCGTCCGGGGGACGCGACTACGCGGCCGAACAGCGGCGCTGGGAGAAGCGCGCCCTGCGCCGCGCGCTGGCGGGCGACGGGCGTGACGAGAGGTTCGCCACCGGCAGCGGCATCGAGGTTGACGCGCTGTACGGCCCGGCCCAGCTCGACGGCCATGACCCCGTCGCCGACGAGGGATTCCCCGGCGAGCCCCCGTTCACCCGCGGCATCCAGGCGACCATGTACCGGGGACGGCTGTGGAGCATTCGCCAGTACGCCGGCTACGGCACCGCGGCGGACTCCAACGAGCGCTTCCGCTTCCTCCTCGCCCACGGGCAGACGGGGCTGTCGGTGGCGTTCGACCTGCCCACCCAGATGGGCCTCGACAGCGACGACCCTCGCGCCGCCGGCGAGGTCGGACAGGTGGGCGTCGCCATCGACTCAGTGGGCGACATTGAGGAGTTGTTCAAGGACATCCCACTTGACGCCGTGAGCACCTCGATGACCATCAACGCTCCCGCGTCGGTGCTGGTGGCGATGTACATCGTCGCCGCGCAGCGCCAGGGCGTGGCCGCCGAGGCGGTGATGGGCACAGCCCAGAACGATGTGCTCAAGGAGTACGTGGCGCGCGGCACGTACATCTATCCGCCGCGTCCGTCGCTGCGGCTGGCCGCCGACCTGATCGCCCACTGTGCCGAGCACGCTCCGAAGTTCAATGCCATCTCGCTGAGCGGCTACCACATCCGCGAAGCGGGCAGCACGGCGCCGCAGGAGATGGCCTTCGCGATCGCCAACGCGTGCGAGTACGTCGAAGCGGTCGTCGAGCGCGGCATCGCGGTCGATGACTTCGCGTCCAAGCTCTCGTGGATCTTCAACACCCACACGGACTTTTTCGAGGAGATCGCCAAGTACCGCGCGCTCCGCCGCCTCTGGGGGCGAGTGATGACGCAGAGGTTCGGCGCCACCGACCCGCGCTCGCTGATGCTCCGCACGCACACGCAGACCGGCGGCTCGACGCTCACCGCGCAGCAACCGGAGAACAACATCGTTCGCGCCGCCATCCAGGCGCTCGCGGCCGTGCTCGGCGGGGTGCAGTCGATGGCCCTGTCCTGTTACGACGAGGCCCTGTCCATCCCCACCGAGAAGGCGCAGCGCATCGCGGTGCGCACGCAGCAGATCATCGGCGAGGAGATCGGTGTCACCAACACCGTCGACCCTCTCGGCGGATCGTACTTCGTCGAGTGGCTCACCGACGAGTTGGAAAAGCAGGCGGCAGCGCTCATCGCGCAGGTCGACGAGCGCGGCGGCGCGGTGTCCTGCATCGAATCCGGCTGGATGCAGGAGCAGATCCAGGAGGAGGCGTATCGCGCCGAGCGCGCAGTCGTGTCCGGCGAGAAGGTGGTCGTCGGTGTCAACCGCCACACGGAGAGCGAGGAGGCTCAGCCCCCTCTGATCTTCCGCACCGACGACCGAGCCGCCGATGAGCAGCAGACGCGGTTGCGCGCCCACCGCGAGCGGCGTGACGCAGCGGCGGTGACCAAAGCCCTCGAAGGGCTGCGCGCCGCCGCGCAAGGGGACAGCACGCTGATGCCGTCGATCCTCGACGCCGTGCGTGCGGACGCAACCCTCGGCGAGATCTGCGGCACGCTCCGCGACGTGTTCGGTGAGTACCAGCCTCCGACGACGATCTGAGCACGCTCGCAAGCGGATGCAGCGTCGCGCAGCTGTGGCGCTGCGGGCTGGCGGGCGACGCATCGTCACCATGCCGCGCGCGGCCCGCATCATGGTCGTCGCGATCGCGGTGGCGGTGGCTTTCGTGGCGGTGGTGCTGCCGCTCTTCAGCGACAGCGGCGCGCCGCACGCGGAGATCAGCGGCGCGCTGCCGGACACCGCCGCAGCGGGTCGGCCGCTGCATGTCGACATCGCCGTGGACAACGTCGGCGACGGCAGCATCTACCCGGTGTGCGTGTCGCTGAGCGGCGGCGACGCCACCCTGGTGTCGGGCCTGTTCCAGGGGCTCGACCAGGTGGAGGCGACGGGCAACAGGGTGTGCGGTGGGCAGTTGACCGGCCAGGAGACGATCAGCATCAGCCTGGTGCTCAGGCTCGACCAGCGCGGCAGCGCGACTGTGCAACTGGTTCCGCAGCAGGGATCCACCGTCATCGGTCCTGCCTTCCGTGCCACCGTCACCGTCTCCTGAGGAGGACCGCCGCGTTACCCTGTGGCTTCACACTGGGAGGTGTCGGCATGGCGCAGGAGTTCAGCGACTTCGAGGAGTTCTTCCCCTGGTACGTGGGCCAGCACAGCAAGCGGGCCACGCGGTGGTTTCACTTCGCCGGCACCCATCTCGGTGCGGCCACAGCCTTGGTGGGCGTCGCCACCCGCCGCCCCGCCCTGCTGCCGGCATTCCCGGTCATCTCGTACAGCGTGGCCTGGTTCAGCCACTTCGTAATCGAGAAGAACAACCCGGCCTCGTTCGGCCACCCGCTGTGGTCGCTGCGCGGCGACGTCCGTATGCTGGCGATGATGTGGCAGGGCCGGGACGACGAGCTCGATCGCATCGCCCGCCGCGCCCTGAGCATGCGCGTCGCCGCCTGACCCGACCGCCCCGCGCGCACGGCTAGCGTGAGGCGACCGCGCCCTCGAGCTCCCACGTCGACCCGGCCGGCGTGTCATGGACGGCCACGCCGCCCGCGATGAGCGCGTCACGGAGGCGATCGGCCTCGTCGAAACGCCCTTCTCGGCGCGCCGCCTCGCGCAGACAGAGCAGAGCGTCGACCATCGGCGTCAGCCGCGTCCGCGGGTCGGCGGCGCCCTCGCGGGCCAATTCCCCGAGGCGCACCATCAGCTCGCGGAGAACCTCCCGGGCGCGGTCGGGCTCATCGGACTGGAGTGTGTCCCGCGACCAGTCGTGCAGCGCGGTCTCCACGGCGAGGATGGCGGCGACGCCGGCATCGGGGTCACGAGCGTCGAGAGCGTGCAACGCCATCTCGCGCTGGTCACGAACGGTGTCCATGAACGGACTCGTCTGGAGCGCCCCGTCATCATCGCCCGCCGCGTCCGTGGCCAGGCCGTCGGCTGGCTGCCGGCTGCCGCTGCCGTCGTCGTCGTCGATGCTGTCGAGCGCAACGACGTCGCCGGCGAGCCAGTGGCGCTCGACACCCGCGCGTCGCCAGGTCACGCGCCCGCGCCCGAGGACGGTCAGGGTCCGCGCGTCGATGTCGATCACCGCCGCGGTGTGCTCGTCGACGCCGAGGATGTCGCATCCTTCCGGTAGCGTCGCCTCGAGCATGCGCAGGCGCCGCTCGCCCATGTAGCAATACCGGGTGTCATGCGTCCCGCCCTCGGCGTTGCTGTAGTGCGGAATGACCGCGGCACGAAGCCCCGTCTCGCGGAGCAGGTCGAGCCCGGGAATCCACCGGACCGCTTCACCCACCTTGTAGATCTCGTATACAGGCAATCCCACCT
The DNA here is from genome assembly GCA_955652545.1 of Candidatus Dormiibacterota bacterium. The sequence continues at coordinate 4,380 of CATPCA010000311.1, read as the reverse complement.
CGCCGAGCCCCACCGCGGCGGCGCTGGCAAAGACGACGACGCCACCGCCGCGCAACTTCTCTTTGAGCAGTCCCGGCACCCGCGTGTCCGCCCACTGGCGCACCGCATAGGACGGGCTGCCCGGCCCGGCGAACACCCAGTCCGCCTGCGCCAGCCGCGAACACATCTGCTCGTACTCCAGCGGCGTCGCCGACTGCGCGGCGCGGAAAGTGGCCACCTCGATGTCCTGGCCAACGCTGTCGCGGAAATAGGCGAGGGTCCGTGCCGCGATGTCGTCGGCGTTCTCCTGGAAGCCGAAGGGCGTGTCCAGCATCACCGCGCGCGCAGCCGCGCCGCCGGCGCGCCGGAGCAGGTCGGCGTGCACCGATGTCATCGTCGGCGCGGTCTCGCCTGACCCGATGATCGCCAACACTCGCGGCGCCGTCATCCGTTCATCCTAGGCCACCACCCATCGCCGGCCACCGCCGCAGCACCGCGTCGCCGGCGGAGCAGCTATTCGCCGGCGAAGAAGCGCGCCAGCCAGACCAGCGTGCGCACCGGCGCGCCGCTGGGGCCGTCAGGCACATCCTTGAGGTTGCCCTGGTCGTTCCATGACGTGCCCGCGATGTCGAGGTGCACCCAGGGCAGGCCACCGGCGAACGCACGGATGAATACGCCGCCCGAGATCGTGGCGGCCTCGCGGCCACCCCAGTTGACGAGGTCGGCCACGTCACTGCGGAGGCAGACGTCGTACTCGGGATGCATCGGCAACTCGGCGAAGCGGTCGCCCGCCTCGCGCGCTCCCCGCTGAACCAGCGCGGTGAGCGTCGCGTCGTTGCTCATCAGCCCGGCGCTGACGTGACCGAGCGCGATGATCGCCGCGCCGGTCAGCGTGGCCACGTCGACGATGTGGGTGGCCCGCAGCCGGCGAGCCAGGCCGAGGCCGTCGGCGAGAACCACGCGTCCCTCCGCGTCGGTGTTGACCACCTCGATTGTGGTGCCGTCGATCGCCGTCACCACGTCGCCCGGCTTGAGCGCGTGGCCGCCGGGCATGTTCTCGGTCGCGGGCACGATGGCGGTAACATTGCACGGCACCTCGAGTGCCGCGATGGCGTGCACCGCAGCCAGCACGGCGGCGCCGCCACCCATGTCCGACTTCATCATCTCCATGTGCAGCGATGGTTTGATGGAGATGCCCCCGGTGTCGAAGGTGATGCCCTTGCCGACCAGCGCGAGCCGACGATCGTCGCCGGGTGCGCCGTCATACCTGACCACGATCATCACCGGTGGCTCATCGCTCCCCTTGGCGATGCCGAGCAGCGCGCCGGCGCCCGCCTCCTCGAGCTGGGCGCGCTCCATCACCTCCACGGTGACGGGCACATCCTGGCAGAGATCGCGCACCGCGGCGGCGAACAGCGTCGGGGTCATGGCGTTGGACGGCTCGCTCGTCCAGCGCTGGACGCGAAGGGTCGAGTCGGCGAGCAGGACGGCGTCGGCGAGCGCCGCGTCAACGGCGTCGACTGGATGGTTGTCAATACCGCCGACCACCACCTCCTCGATCAGGGGCGGCCGGTCGCCGCCCTTCTTGTGCAGTCCCGCCTCGAAGTTGGCGACCAGTGTCCCGGTGACCATGGCGCGGAGCAAGGCAGCGAGATCGGCGGCGGGCCCGCCGGCGAGCGAGTCGTCGCCGGCGAGGACGACCCGCGACAACCTGCGCTTGCGCAGCTCTCGACCGACCAGGGTGTAGGCATTGTGGAGGCGATAACTGTCGAGCTGTGCCCGCTCCCCGAGGCCGAGCAGGACGACGCGCGCAGCCGCGACGCCGTTGCTGGCCGGCACCACGGTCACCTCGCCGAAACGGCCGCGGACCTCGCCCGACGCGATCATGGCGCCCAGCACACCGTGCAGAGAAGCGTCGACCTCCGACGCTGCCGGACCCAGCTCGCCGGTGAAGGCGGTGACCACGAGCGCATCGCCGCCGATCCCCGCCGGCGCGCCCTCGCCACGCACTGCCATCGTCATGGTCGCCTCCCTCACGCCGCCGTCCCCAGCGGCCGCGCGGAATGGTACGCGTCGCGCGTGACAGCGAGCGCTGCTCATACTCGTTCCCCGTGCGCGACTGGACGGCGCTCCGCGACGAGCTGCGAGCTGAGGCGCAAGCCCGCGGGTGGTGCGCGCTGGGCGTCACCGGACCTGAGCCGGATCTCGAGGCCCGTCGCCGCGGCCTGGACTCGGTGACGTCGGGGCGCATGGACGGCATGCCATGGATGACGGCCGAGCGGATGGTGGCGAGCACAGACCTGGGCGCCCGCTACCCATGGGCTCGAAGCATCGTTGCCCTGGCCTGGCCCTACCGGCCGGTCCAGGAGGCGCCGTCCGGCCCGGCGGATCGGCCCCGCGGCCGGATGGCCGCCTATGCCTGCATGCCCGGTCCCGGCGACGCCACCCCGGCCGATTACCACGACGTGTTGGCGCGCCAGTGCGACGAGCTGCTGGACTGGCTGCGTTCGCGCGTTGGCGAGGTGCGCGCCAAGCGCTTCGTGGACCACGGCTGGGCGATGGACCGCGCGGTCGCCGAGCGTGCCGGGATCGGGTTCACCGGCAAGCACGCATCGCTGCTGACCTCCGGGGCCGGCTCCTACGTCCTCCTCGCCGAGATCGCGCTGTCGCTGCCGCTGCCCGCAGACACGCCCTCTGCCAAGTCCTGCGGCACCTGCGCCGCCTGCATCCCGGCGTGCCCGACCGGCGCCATCGTCGCCCCCGGTGTCATCGATGCACGGCGCTGCATCTCCTACCTGACCATCGAGCATCGCGGGCCAATCCCCGTCGAGCTGCGACCGCTGATGGGCACATGGGTGTTCGGCTGCGACCTGTGCCAGGAGGCATGCCCCATCAACCATCGTCGCTCCCCGGCTGCCCTCCCCAACTCCGCCGGCCCAGCTCGGCACGGGCCGGTCCCGGCACCAGACCTGGTGGAGCTTCTGGAGCTCGACGAGGACGAGTTCGCCGCGCGCTTCGCCGGGTCAGCCGTCGCCCGCACCGGAAGGTCGGGGCTGGCGCGCAACGCGGCCGTCGCCCTCGGCAACGCCGGGGCCGTGGCGACGGCTCCCGCCCTTCGCAGGGCTGCGGGCGCTGATCCCGACCCGGTGGTGCGCGAGGCCGCGAGCTGGGCGCTCGAGCGGATGGCGGCCGGAGGTTCCGGCGGAGATCAGTAGCGCGCGGCGGTCAGTGGAAGAGCCAGATCGCCGCGCCGGCACCCGCCACGATCGGCGTGCCGATGCATGCGGCCACCAACGGGATGGGGTCGTGCTGCGGCGGCCACCAGGCCCGGGGCAGGGCGCGCCCGGTGGGAACGCGCGAGCGGCGCAGCCGAGCCGGCTCAGCGCTGAGGATGGCGGCAGCCATTCCGGTGAGCGCGGCCAGCAACGTCGCCTCGGCCCCGAGGGCTGCGACGTGCGTCGCCCCGGATCGCCACAGCGCCACGATCACCGCGAACGCCAGCACCCCCACGACCGTGCCGAAGACCGCCCCCAGCAGAGGCAGGGAGAGTTGGGTACGTCGCGGAGTGGGCAGCGGCATCGCTTGCAGCGTACCACCGGGGCGTCCGCACCTCCAGCGGGCAGTTGCCGGATGTGCTCGGACGCCTTGACCTTTCTGTGGGCCGCCCGTACCCTGAACGGGCTCCGTGCATGCGGAGCCCGGTTCCACGTCCCAGCTCACATCTCACCAGGGAACCTCTGCCAATGCCGTCCCGCACACGTCTTGCTGCCGCGCTTGGCGCCACCGCGGTCGCGGCGATGCCCGCCAGCGTCATCGCCAGCACCTACGTGGTCCATCCGGGTGACACTCTCGGCGAGATCGCGCTGCGCCACGGCACCACCGTCGGCGCCCTTGTCGAGGCCAACCACCTCGCCGACCCCAACCTGATCCGCATCGGGCAGCTTCTCCACATCCCCGACTCGCGGCTGGGCACCCCGTCCTACACCTCGGGCGCGGCGGAGGCGGAGACGTACTCGGTCGTCCACGGTGACACGCTGATCAGCATCGCGCGTCGCTACGGCGTCGACCTCACCGCCCTGGCTCGCACCAACGGCCTCAACGTGAACGCCCCGTTGCACATCGGCGCCGTCCTGCATGTGCCCGGGCAGATCGTCAGGGTCAACGCGCTGCTCGCCCACGTCGCCAACCAGGTCGGCGTGGACGCCAGGGTGGTCAAGGCCGTGGCCTGGATGGAGAGCGGGTGGCAGCAGGGCGTGGTCTCGCCCACGGGCGCGATCGGGCTGATGCAGGTCGAGCCCTACACCGGAGAATGGCTCTCCAAGTACCTCGCCGGCCGCACCCTCCACCTGCGCGTCGCCGCCGACAACGTGCTGGCCGGGACGCTGCTCCTCCATCACCTGC
>CATPCA010000310.1 GCA_955652545.1 Candidatus Dormiibacterota bacterium | reverse complement strand
GCGTTTCGGAGGTGGTGCTCGAGCGGCTCGACGAGCATCTCGGCCGGCCGTCCACCTGCCCCCACGGCAACGTCATCCCCGGCCGGCGGCCGCCTCAGGGGGGGCCGATGGTGCGCCTGCCCGACCTTCCTGCCGGGGTCGAGTCTCGGGTCTTCCGGGTGTCCGAGGTCGCTGAGCACGACGCGCCGCACCTTCTGGCAGTGCTCCACGATGGGGGCCTGATCCCGCAGGCTCGTGTCCTGGTCCGAGATCGCGGCGATGGTCAACTCAGGTTGATCGTCGAGGGACATCCCGTGGTCGTCAGCGAGGGCGTGGCGGCCACGGTCTGGGTCGAAGCACCTGAGGAGTCCTCAGAATCGGGTTAGATTAGGCTATCGAGGCCGTCGGGGACGAAACGATCGTCTGGCTCGAGCGTGAGATTGGCTCCGCGGGCTACGACCTCGAGCAGGGCGGCGAAATCCTTGTCGCCGAAGCCCTGACCGATGAGGCTGACCACGATCTGGTGGGTCAGGGCCGTGACGGGCAGTGGGACGTTAAGCTGCCGAGCCGCCTCGAGGCCGAGCTCGAAGTCCTTCCGCAGCAGGTGCCCTGTGAACGTCGGTGTGAAATTGAGATTGACGTACGCCGGCGTCTTATAGCGGCTAAACGTTGAGCCCATCACGCTGTCATTGACGAAGGCGAGATAGTCGGCGCGCGAAATCCCGCCGCGCTCGGCAAGGACGGTGGTCTCGGCGAGGATCTGGGCCACGACGCCGAGGATCAGGTTGTGGCAGATCTTCACGAGGCGGGCGGCTTCTCCTTCACCGACATAGGTCACACCTCGCCCCAGCATCTGGAGATAAGGCAAGGCGCGGTCGTACGCCTCGCGCGGGCCGGAGACCGCGATAGTCAGCCTGCCGGTGCGGGCGGCCTTCGGGTTGCCGCTGACCGGCGCAGCGAGAAGGGCGACGCCACGGGCGGCTGCGCGCTCGCGGATGGCGCTCGAGACGTCCATGGAGACCGTGGAGGCATCGATCACCAAGGCCGGAGCACGGCCCTGGTCGGCCAGCAGGCCCTGCGGACCCGTCATGACCTCCTCGAAGTCGTTCGACCCGGCCACCATGGTAATCACGATGTCTCGGTCGGCGAGATCCACCGGCCTCTCGACGACGCGGGCGCCAAGGTTGCTCAGTGGCTCGGCCTTGGCGCTCGTGCGGTTGTAGACGCTCAGGTCGCAACCGCCTTCGAGCAGCCGGGTGGCCAGCACCGCACCCATCCGGCCCACCCCGATCCAGCCGAGGGTCTGGCCATTGGGCGCTTCTTCGGTCATCTCATGCCCCTCGCTGTTCGGTCGAGCGTGTTCACGGCTTGCGCAAACGATTGTCTCGCAGCATAGCGTCGCCAATTTCGCGGTGTCAACGCGGATCTATTCCGCGCTGTTACCCCGCGATGCGGTCTGCGCAGGGTGAGAGGCGGAGCCGAGCACGGTCGAATCTCGCACCACGAGATCGGGCGCAAATCGAACGCGACGAAGTGCCGGCTCGTCGCTCTCGATCTGCTCGAGCAACAGGCCGGCAGCAACTGATCCGAACTCATGGATTGGGACGTGCATCGTCGTGAGCGCAGGGCTGACGCGGCTCGCCAGCGGGATGTCGTTGTAGCCGACGATGGCAACATCCTCGGGGATGCGCAAACCCATGCTCCGAGCCGCCTCGACGGCGCCGAGCGCTGCCAGGTCCGTGACTGCGAAGAGCGCGGTCGGGGGGTCGCGGAGAGAGAGGAGACGCCGCGCGGCGAGCGCGCCGCCCTCTTCGGTGTACCCGGACTCCACGACGAGCTGTGGGTCAGCTGGAATCTCCGCAAGCGCCAGGGCCGCGAGATATCCGCGCCGGCGCAAAACCCCTGTGCTGACGGTCAGTTTGCCAGCCAGGTGACCAATGCGGGTGTTCCCGAGTTTGAGGAGGTGGGCGGTGGCCACCTGGCCGCCGAGCATGTCGTCAGCCCCGACGAAGGGATCCTCGCCATCGTCGCTGAAACGGTTCACCAGGACATAGGGAACCCGCTGGCGGCGCAGGTCTCGCACGCCGGGGTCCTTGAGATAGCTGCTTGCCAGGATTATGCCGTCCACGCGGCGTGCTTCGAGGCTCTGCAGATGTGACCGCTGGCGCTCGGGGCTTCCATCCGTGTTGCACAGAAGCACGTTGAAACCGCGCGGGGCCGCGGCGTCCTCGACGCCCCGGAAGAGCGCGGCGAAGAACGGATTGGTGACGTCCGGGATGACGACGGCCAGGACTTTCGTCTGGCGCAGCTTCAGGCCGCGTGCGATCCCGTTCGGCTGATACCCGGTCTCCCGCAAGAGGACTTCGATGCGCGCTCGCGTTGACGGAGCTATCCGCAGGCCAGGATCGTTGTTGGCCACGCGGGAGATGGTCGAGGGGTGGACCTTGGCGCGCACCGCCAGCTCCTTGAGCGTGACTGGCATCTCCTCCGCCCTTGACATCGGTTTCGGCTGTGGGCTAGGGTAGCGCAATCGTTTGTTCAGCGCGCAGACGGCTCCATCACGAACGAGGGGACGAACATGCGGAAGCCTGTGTCCACAACCCTGACGGGGATCCTCTTGGCATTCGGGCTGACCCTGTCGGCGTGTGGCAGTGGCGGCGGCAGCAGCGCGACACCACAGTCGGGTACGCCGATCACGATCGGGGTCTCAGTCTCCCTCACCGGAGACTTCTCCGGCGACGGAAAGGCTCTCGTCCAGGGCTACGACCTCTGGGCGCACGACGAGAACGCCAAGGGTGGCCTGCTCGGTCATCACGTGACCATGAAGTACGTCGACGACGCGAGCAGCACGCAGCAGGTGGTGACCAACTACCAGAACCTGATCACGCAGGACAAGGTCGCCCTTGTCTTCGGGCCATTCAGCAGCCTGCTCACCATCCCTGCCTCGACGGTCACCGACCGCTTCGGGTATGCGTTCCCGGAGCCGGCAGGCGGAGGCCCGAGCGTCTTCAACCGCGGCCTGCATTCGCTCTTCTTCGTGCAGCCCGCCCCTGTTGCAGACAACCTTGTCAGTTTCACGCAGTGGGTGCTTTCGCTGCCAGCGGCCCAGCGCCCGGCGACCGCAGCCTACGCCACCTCGGACGATCCGTTCACGCAGCCTCAAGTCGATAGAGCGAGGGCTCTGCTCGAGGCCGGCGGCGTCAAGACAGCCTCCAGCCACGTGTACCCCGCGGAAACCACGGACTGGACCCCTCTGGCTCAGCAGGTGATCAACGCCAACGCGGATGTTGTCATCCTCGGGACCCAGGAGCCGGACGGCGTCGCCTTCATCAAGGCGTTCCAGCAGCAGCACTACAACCCCAAGGCCATGATCGAGACGGGCGGTCCAGACCAGGGCAAGGATTTCTCGGACAAGGTCGGAGCGGCGAACACAGCGGGCGTGATGGTCCCAGCCGGATGGTGGTCGAGCGCCAAGACGCCGGCCAACGCCGCGTTTGTGGCCGGGTTCATTGCCAAGAACGGTGGCGCGGCGGGCGATATCTCCCAGGATGCCGCCGAGGCCTACAGTGTCGGTCAGGTGGTTGATCAAGCAGCAACCAAGGCCTCCAGCATCGCCAACGCGTCCTTGATCGCCGCCCTGCACAGCGGCACCTTCCAGACGATTCAGGGGCCGATGGCCTTCGATTCCGCCGGCAAGCCGAACGGCGCCACCTTCCTCGTGCAATGGCAGAACGGGACGACGGTGCCCGTGTACCCTGTCGCACTCGCCGCGGCCCCTCCGACGTACCCCAAGCCCACCTTCGCTCCGTGAGGAGAGGGCCCTTGTGACCCTCGTCGTCGAAGCAGTAGTCCTCGGCATCCTGACCGGCGGCGTGTACGCGCTGATGGCTTCCGGCCTCACGCTGATCTTTGGCGTGATGCGGATCATCAACGTCGGGCACGGCGCACTCGTGATCCTCGGCGCCTACCTCAGCTTCGCCCTGCTCCGCCATTTGCACATCGATCCATTTCTCAGCCTGGTGATCACGATGCCGGCCATGTTTCTGTTGGGTGTGGTCTTGCAGGTGGTCTTCGTCCGGCCGCTGAAGAGTGACCGCGAGGCGCTCTCGGTGCTGGTCACGTATGCGCTGGCGCTCGGCATCGAGGGGCTGCTCGGCTACATCTTCACCAACAACTTCGTGCAGCTGACCGCCTGGTACGACACCTCCTCGTTCCCGATCTTCGGTTTTCGCATTGCCTATGTCTACGTCTTCGGGTTCGGTCTGTGTCTGGCGATACTGGGAGCGATGTTCTGGCTGCTGTACCGCACCGCCTTCGGGGGCGCGATTCGGGCGACCATGCTCAACCGGACTGCCGCCCAACTGGTGGGCGTGAACGTCGACCGCATTGCGGCACTGGCCTTCGGCGTCGGCGTCGCAACCGCCGCAGCCGGCGGGGTCGTCTTCGGCATCACCAATGCGTTCAACCCAGGGAGCCACTACGACCTCATCTCGCGGCTTCTCACGATCATCGTCCTTGGCGGACTCGGCAGTCTGTGCGGCGCGGTGATCGGAGCGATGGTGATGCTCGTCACCATCGACGTGACCGCGGTGGTCATATCACCGGTGTGGGGGAACTTCGTCTTCTTCGTGATCCTTGTCTCAGTCTTGGTTGTGCGCCCGCAGGGCCTGTACGGCATCACCCTGCGAGATCGCGCATGAGCGGGCTCCAAAGGAAGGATGTGGTCAAGGTCGCGGCACTGATCGGCGTCGTTGTTCTGGCGCTCCTGGTGCCAGTCTTCGCGCCCGATCCAGCGACCGTCAACATCGGCGTGTTCACGGTGATGTACGTGGGGCTGGCCACAGCCTGGAACATCATGGGCGGATACACCGGTTACATCTCGCTCGGGCATGCCGCCTTCTTCGGATTCGGGGCCTACGCCCTCGGGCTGCTGCTGGCGCACCTCGGGATCGCGGCCGGGTACCTGCCCTTTTTCCTTGTTCCGGTGGCAGGACTTCTCACCGTTTTGCTCGCGCTCGGGATCGGCTGGATTGCATTGCGCACTCGCGCAGCCACGTTCGTCATCGTGACCATCGCCATGATGTTCATGCTCCAGCTGCTCGCGGAGAATCTGATCGGGCTCACGGGTGGAGGCTCCGGGTTGAGCTTCCCAGTCCCGCCATGGAGCGGCGACTTCTTCAACACCCCCTACTACTACGTCATGCTGCTGCTCGCGCTGATCGGGCTTTCGGCCTCTTGGTGGATCCGCCGCTCGAAATTCGGTTTGGGTCTGCTGGCGATTCGGGACGACGAGGACAAGGCCCTCGCAGTGGGTGTGCCAGCTCGCGCGTTCAAGCTCACGGCGTTTGTGATCAGCGCCGCGCTCGTGGGCATGATCGGGGCTGTGTACGGCTACTACGTGACGTACATCTACCCACAGTTCGTTATTGATCCCTTGATCGGCATCTCCATGGTTCTGATGGTGTTCCTGGGCGGTCTGGGTACGCTGTGGGGGCCGGTGCTCGGAGCGCTCATCCTGGAGCCAGCTCAGCTGTGGCTCTCGTACAACTTCGGCGCGAGCCGGCTCTACCTGGTCTTCTACGCTGCCGTCTTCCTGCTGGTCATCATCCTGCTGCCTCGCGGCATCCTGCCCTCCGTCATGGAGCTGTTCGAACACTGGCGCCGGCGCAGCGCCGTCGGGCCCACTGGAACCGCGACAGGCACGCGCGCAGGCCGGGCTGTTCCCGGAGTCCAGCCCCCGTGAGCCTGCTCGAGGTCGAGGGCCTCAGCAAGCGCTTCGGCGGAGTGACGGCGGTGGACGCATGCTCGCTCTCCCTGCAGCCAGGCAGCATCACAGGCCTCATCGGTCCCAATGGATCGGGGAAGACGACCGTGTTCAACCTCATCACTGGGTTCATCTCCAGAGACGCCGGCGATGTGCGATTCAACTCGCAGTCGATTGCAGGCCTGGGCCCGGACCGGATCTACGGTCTCGGCATTGCCCGAACGTTCCAGCTTGCGCGGGTATTTCCGCGGCTCACGGCGCTGGAGAACATGTTGGTGCCCGTGCGCCGCGCAGG
>CATPCA010000309.1 GCA_955652545.1 Candidatus Dormiibacterota bacterium | reverse complement strand
CCGAGCTGGCCCGGGCCCAACCTCTGCTCGAGCGCATCGCCGCGGCCGTCGGCGCGGCGGGGATCGAGGCCGACCGGGACATCGCCAAGGTGACCGTCGTCGGCACCGGCATCCTCGGCTCTCCCGGGGTCTTCGGGCGGATCTTCGAGACGCTGGCCACCGAACAGCTGGACGTGACCACGCTGGGGCGCGGCGGATCGGACACCACAGCGGTGGCGCTGGCGGTGGCGCTGCAGGCCGACGAGTGCGAGATCTCCACGGACGTCGAGGGCATCCACAGCGCCGACCCGCGGGTGGTGGCCGACGCACGCCCCATCCCCCTGATCGACTACGACGAGATGCTGGAGCTGGCCGCCGCGGGCGCCGCGGTGATGCACCCGCGGGCCGTCGAGATCGGCGAGGCATACTCCATGCCGATCCGGGTGCGCTCGGCCTTCGGCAACGGTCCCGGCACCCTGATACGCAGGCACCAGAACATGGAAGACCGCCCCAAGGTGCGCGGCATCGCGCATGAGATCGACGTCGCCAAGGTGACGGTGCTCGGCGTGCCCGACCGCCCCGGTATCGCCGCAGCGGTGTTCGGGCCGCTCGGCGACGCCCACGTCAACGTCGACATCATCGTGCAGAACGTCAGCCATTCCGGCCACACCGATCTCTCGTTCACGCTCGCCGAGTCGGAGCTGGCGCGGGCTCAACCGCTGCTCGAGCGCATCGCCGCCGCCGTCGGCGCGGCCGGGATCGACGCCGACCGGGACATCGCCAAGGTGACGGTCGTCGGCACCGGCATTCTCGGCTCTCCCGGAGTCTTCGGTCGGATCTTCGAGACGCTGGCCAGCGAACAGATCAACATCCGCATGATCAGCACCGGCGAGATCCGCGTCACCTGCATCATCGACAGGGACCGCGTCGAGGACGCGGTGCGCGCATTGCACCGCGCCTTCGAACTCGAGTTGCTGTGAGCCTGTCGGTGGGCATCGTCGGGCTTCCCAACGCGGGGAAGTCCACCCTCTTCAACGCCCTCACCACGGCCGGGGCCCAGGTCGGCAACTACCCGTTCACCACCATCGAGCCGAACACGGGCGTGGTCGCGGTCCCCGACCGGCGCCTGCAACGTCTGGCTGAGTTGTTCCATCCCCCCAAGGTGATCCCGGCATCGGTGACGTTCACCGACATCGCCGGGCTGGTGCGCGGGGCCAGTCGCGGCGAGGGCCTGGGCAACCGGTTCCTCGGCCATATCCGGGAGTGCGACGCGATCGCCCTGGTGGTGCGCAGCTTCGAGGACGCCGACGTCACCCACGTCGAAGGCAGCGTCGACCCGCTGCGCGACATCGACGTCGTCGAGCTCGAGCTGCAGCTCGCCGACCTCGAAACCGTCACCAAGCGACTCGACCGCGCTGAGAAGACGGTTCGACTCCAGAAGGAGAAGGCGGTGGAGACGATCGCTCTGCTGAGCCGGGTTCGCGACCACCTCGACGCCGGCCGGCCGGTGCGAACCATGCCGCTGAGCGCGACCGAGCGCGAGCAGCTCCGCGACCTGTGGCTGCTCACCGCGACGCCGCTGGTGGTCGTGGTCAACGTCGCCGAGGAGGCGGCAGCGCGCGGGGAAGTCCCGGACGCCATCAGGCAGCGTGCCGCAGAGAGCGGCGGCGAGGCGATCGCCATCTCGGCGCGGATCGAGGCAGAGCTGGCCGAGCTCGACCCCGCCGACCGGGCAGGCTTCCTCGCGGACCTCGGCATCGAGGAGCCGGGCCTGGACCGTCTCGCGCAGCGCGCCTACAGCCTCCTCGACCTGATCACCTTCTTCACCGCCGGGGAGAAGGAGGTGCGGGCCTGGGAGCTGCGAGGCGGGCTCACCGCCGTCGATGCCGCCGCCAGCATCCACACTGACTTCGCCAAGGGGTTCATCCGCGCCGAGATCAGTGGCGTCGAGGACCTGCTGTCCGCGGGGTCGTACCTCGCTTTGCGCGAGCAGGGCAAGCAGCGGCTCGAGGGCAAGGACTACGTGGTGCAGGACGGAGACGTGGTGCACTTCCGCTTCAACGTTTGAGCGGAGTCGGGCTGCAGACGCCGGATGGGTTCGGCCTCGACAGGATCGTGAAGCCGGGAATGTTGTGGGTGCCCGGCGCCTGCTGCCCGTGGTTCCTTGTGGGAAGCCCCCACATCTTGTGGTCCCAGCCGCAGCCTACCACATTATGCAGGGGAAGGGCAGATCCCTTCCCCTCTCGGAAAGGCGGACGTCACCGCCTTTCCAAACCCCTTCCCTCGGCGCCACTCGGCGCCGGGATACCGCTAGGTTGCCCCTCCCTTTTGACAAGACGGCGTCACCCCTCTTTGCGGCTTCTTCGGCGGCACGCCGCTGCGGACCTATTCCTTTACCCTTGGGCCGCGCCATGGCCAAGAAGACACGCAAGCAGAAGCAGCGCGCCGTCACGCGCCGGCCCAGCCCTTCGTTCCGTCCGCTGACGTCCGGTGCACCGGGAGCCGCGGCGGCGACAGGGACGGCGCGCCCGGGTGCCGCTGACGTCGAGGACATCGAGGTTGTCGAGGAGCCGCAGCCGCTGGCCGACGCCGCCGCGTCGGTGGCTGTCGACATCCCCGCGTCCGGTCCGGGACGGCGACGTGTCGAGCGCGTTGGGGCAAGCGCCCCGCTCCCGCGGCCGCGTTCCACGCGGGGTCAGACCCAGGGATACATCCAGGCCCTCGAGAGCGAGGATGCGGCGATCCCGTTCGACCGCGTCCCCTATGTCCCCGCCGACCTGCGCCGCGTGGCGATCATCGCCGGCCTCATGATCGTGCTCATCATCGTTGCGGACATCATCGTCAGCAACGTCGTCAAGTAGGCGCTGTGCGCGTCATCCTCTACACGGGAAAGGGGGGCGTCGGCAAGACCACGGTGGCTGCCGCGACCGCGGTGGCGTGCGCCAAGCTGGGACACCGCACCCTGATCATCTCGACGGACGCCGCCCATTCGCTCGGCGACTCCTTCGACGTCGAGCTCGGCGACCACCCCACCCAGGTCGCTCCCAATCTCGACGCGCAGGAGATCAACGCGCTCCACGAGATGGAGGAGCACTGGGAGCGCGTCCACCGCTATCTCATCTCCCTCTTCGCCTCGTGGGGTGTCGACGACTTCGTCGCCGAGGAGATGGCGACGCCTCCGGGAATGGAGGAGGTTGCCAGCCTGATGTGGATCAAGCGGCACAAGGAGCAGGGCGTCTATGACGTGGTCATCGTCGACTGCGCGCCCACCGGCGAGACCCTGCAACTGCTCGCCTTCCCCGACGTGGCGCGCTGGTACCTCACCAAGATCTTCCCGGTCGAGCGCAAGGTGTGGAAGGTCGCGCGTCCGGTGGTGCAGCCGTTCACCAACATCCCGCTGCCCACCGACGACATCTTCGGCCACATCAAGGACCTGCTCTTCGACCTCGACGGCATGAAGAACATCCTCGGCGACCCGAAGATCTGCACGGTGCGCCTGGTGCTCAACCTCGAGAAGATGGTGGTCAAGGAGGCGCAGCGTGCGTTCACCTACCTCTGCCTCTACGACTACCTGACCGACCTCGTGGTGGTGAACCGGATCCTCCCCGAGGAGGTGACCGACGAGTACTTCGCGGCCTGGCACCGCTCCCAGAAGAAGTACGACGCGCTCGTCGAGACCGCGTTCTCGCCGGTTCCGATCCGACGCACCCCGCTCTTCGACCACGAGATCGTCGGGCTCGACTCGCTCGCCGAGATGGCCGAGGCCATCTTCGGTGACACCGATCCGACCCAGCGATTCCACACCACGGTGTCGCAGCACCTCAGGAAGGTGGGGCAGAACTACGAGCTGCAACTGCAACTGCCCTTTGTCGACAAGGACGAGGTGGACATCACCCACCGTCCCGGTGAGCTGTTTGTCAGCGTCGGTCCGTACAAGCGGGAGATCAGCCTGCCGCGCGTGCTCAACGGCACCAGGGTGATCAAGGGAAAGCTCGACGAGGGGATGCTGCGGGTGACGTTCGCGGGGGCGAAGCGGTGACCGAGCCGTTCACCGTCGAACCCGGCAAGATCGTCGCGGACGTCATGCAGCTGCTCGCCAACGCGCTCGGTGAGGTCGTGCCCCCCGACGCGCAGATGCACCTGCTCAACGCCCAGCGCGAGTTGCTCCTGGCCCT
>CATPCA010000308.1 GCA_955652545.1 Candidatus Dormiibacterota bacterium | reverse complement strand
CATAAGGGGGCGTACGTGGCGTGTTGGGATCCGTAAAGGAGCATTTGGTTGAGGTCCGAGCAGGGAGCAGAAGCACTGAGCGTGGATACGTGCTTCTGGCATCCATACGCAGACATGGGCGCGGTTCGTCGGGCCGAGCTCGTGATCGAGCGTCGAGAGGACGTGTGGGTGTGATGTCATCCATCGCGATCGGCAATCCCGCGGCTTCTAGACTTCCTGTGTCAACCTGCTGGGGCGAGTAGGCGCTGACGGGCGGCGTGTTTGCGGGGGTCGTAGGTGTCGTGGTCGTGCCACAGACGCCAGATGACCTGGCTCCAGGCGCGGCCGAGGATGCGGGCGGCGTGTTGGTGGCTGGCGCCGCGGGCTCGGGCGCGGTTGTAGATGTCGGCTGCCCAGGGGTTGTGGCGCCGGCTTGAGTCTGCGAGGACGTTGAACGCTTCGCGGAGGCGGTGGTCGCAGGCCCAGCGGAACTGCGCTCGTCGGGATTTGCCCGACTCGACAGCGACGGGGGCTTGGCCGCCGTCGGCAGCGAGCTGTCGGTAGCTGGGGTAGCGATCGCGGCAGTCGCCCATCTCGGCGAGCATCGTGGCCGCGCACAAGATCGAGTCGGGGGCGATGAACAGCGAGCGGAATGTCGCCCCGTTGGGGTGATCGTCGAGCGCCTGGCGGATCTGCGCGGTCAGCTCGCTGATCCGCGCGACGATCGGCTCAAGCGCGCTGACGAGCCCGAGGACGATCTGCCGGCGGGCCTGCATCTCTAGCTCGTCCGCGCGGCCCTCAGCACCGTTGCGCAAGCGGCCAAGCAGCTCGCGCGCCGGCTTCCGACCGGTATAGCTGTGGCGCTGAAGGAACGCCGCCAAGCGCTGCTCGCCCAGTCCGCGGGCGTCAACCGGACTGGGATAGCGTCGAAGGAAGGCCAGCCCGATCGGCGAGTCGACCGCCCAGAACACCTTTGCGGCGCCGGGCCAGAAACACGCCAGCTGATCGCGCAGCTGGTTGGCCAGAGCGACCCGTGTTCGGACGAGGTCCTCACGCGCACGGGTGAGCGCCCGCAGCGCCTTGGTGCGGTCGCTATCGGGTGCCAGCACCCGGAAGCGATGACTGTCGGTGCGGGCGAGCTCGGCGAGCACGAAGCTGTCAAAGCTGTCGCTCTTGCCGCCCGTCGCGGTGAACCTCGGGCGCATCGCGCAGACCTGGTTGGGATGCACCGCGATCACCGCCAACCCCGCATCCAGCAGCCGCTCGATCAACAACCCGTCGGGCCGCTCGAGCGCGACCAGCGAAACCCTGAGCCGCAACAGCCGCGAGCACAGGCCTCGGATCCCGGGCTCGTCGTGACGGAAGCGGCGGCCCTCCACGACCCGCCCCCGCTCGTCCACCACGCACACGGCGTGCTCCTCGCTTGCCCAATCGACCCCGGCGAACCGACCATCAGACATGACCACCACTCCCTCCGGACAACCCGATTGACGTGAGGTCGGCGCGAGGTACCCTGGCGGATGCTTACTGATGGCGCTCTAGGCGCGACTTCCTGTTGCCGCTCACGGGCACCTCGACGGAACGTCGGGAGGCGCTGGTCTAAAACGGGCCCTCTGAACGGGCAAGCCCAAACAGGCGCTCTCCCGACATCCGCCGACGACCAGCAAGGATGACCAGTAAGCCCCAGCCGCAAGTTGGCGGCGCGCCGCCACGTTCATCTAGCGAGAAGCACGAGAAGGCGCCGCGGCCACTGGATCGAAACGACGGGGACTTTTCGGAAGCAGGCTGTCGACTGCAACGCCCAGGTGTCGCGGCGAGTCCGTCATGCGGGAACTCACGACAAACAAGAACCACGTGCTTGACACGGGAGCCTGCACAAGTATGAAGGCTGTATTACCGACGCAATCCCCGAGTTCAGCTGTAGATCCTTCAGACGTCGGGACGCTCGACGCAGTGCAACAATTGCCTACCGCGGAGGAAGCGCTTTCGGCGATCGGAGTCGCTGGTGTGAAGGAGACGCCCCGCCAAAGCGCGCTGTCGAGGCTCGGCGATCGGATCATGCCGCTGCGGCTATTTTGCGTTCGGGTTCTCAACTACTTGACCAACCACGTGGTGGCTCACGTGCCCAGCTTCACGCTTCGCCGTCTTTGGTATCAGCATGCGTTGGGAATCGATTTCGGTCCGGGCGCCAGCGTTTTTTTGGGCGCTTACGTGTGGTTCCTCGGTCCGCGCGAGACCCGCCGTCGCGCGGTAGCGATCGGTCGGAACTCATTTATCAATCGCGACTGCACACTCGATATTCGCTGCGGTCTGACGATCGGCGACAACGTGAGCATCTCTCCCGAGGTCATGATCTTGGGGCTATCACACGACTACAACGATCCGACCTGGGAGCTCATCGACGCTGGTCCAGTCACGATCGAGGATCATGTGTGGATCGGGTCACGCGCGATGATCCTCCCGGGGGTGACCGTGGGACGCGGCGCGGTCGTGGCGGCTGGATCGATCGTTACGAAGAACGTGGCCCCGATGACGGTCGTTGCGGGCGTTCCCGCGAAGCCGGTCGCCGTCCGGGACACCGGCGCGACCGCATACGCACTCGGGCCACCACCGCTCTTCGAATAATCAAGCATTCCGGAGCGGCTAGTGAGGACTTGGTGTCGCTCCGTGGCCGGGTTCCCGGACTCGTGGCGGTGTGTCCCGAACGCTGCTGAGGATAGTGAAGCGTTGAGCACGGAGACATGTTTCCCATCCATACGCGGACATGGGCTCGGTTCGTGGTTCCGAGCTTGTGATCGAGCGCGGAGAGGACGCGTGGGTGTGGGACACGGACGGGAGCGACACCTGGATGCGCTCGCCGAGCGAGCGCCGATGCGGGCGAAGGTCTTCCTCGGCTCGGGCGGAGGCGACGGGATCGACACCGCTGCGAAGCTGGCCGCTACTGGTGGGAGGTGGGGGAGCCGAATCGGACTCTGCTGATCAGCCGCACGGCCGGCTACGGCGGCCACGCGAGCTCCGCCAGCTCGCCGTTGCCGCGAGGAACGCTTCTGCGACCAGACGTTGACCATACGCATTGAGGTGTGGGTCCCCGGCCTCCACGTGCCACGAACGCGATTGCGTATATCGGACACGCGAAAAGTCCGGGTCTTCGCCGCGTTCGATGCGACCACGAAGGAAGAGAGCCAGATCCACGCAGACCGCTCCGTATCGTTCCGCGACGTCTCTCAGCACCCTCCGCACTTCGTCGGCCGATGAGACCCAGTCCGGAGTCGGTTGCCAGTTCACGAGCGCGGGTCCGATCAGAACGACCTTGCGGATCCCATGGTCCCGCAACCATTCCGCCATGAAGGTGACGTTGCGCTCGGTCTCCCCAGGATCGACACCACGGCGGGCGTCGTTCGCGCCACCGAACAGCACTACGATCTCTGGTTGACCTTCGCTGACGGTTTGTTCGATCCGCCGGCGCATATCGCCGGTGGTGTCGCCCGAAACGCCGAGATTGACGGTCTTGTAGCCGTCGCGTCCGACGATGCGTAGCCATACCTGACGCGGGAGCGTGTAGGCGCATCGAGGATCCGTGTTGCTGTCACCGATCGCCACGAGCAGCGGTCCATGGCCGTGAACTCGTCGAGCGTGCCCGGCGAGCCGCCGATATACACGCTGCTGCACCTTCAAGCGCCACCAGCGCCGCATCGACTCAAACGAATCGCTTAGCGCTCGGTCGCTAACGGTGCTCGTCATCCACGTAAGGCGTGGGCGAGACTAGGCGGCAGTTGGACGGAGGACGGCCATGT
>CATPCA010000307.1 GCA_955652545.1 Candidatus Dormiibacterota bacterium | reverse complement strand
TCGATCCGTCGATCGGCCAGCTCGGTCCCGTCGCACACGACCTGCGCCCCGGCGTGGATGGACCGGCCGATGCCGACGCCGCCGCCGTGGTGCACCGCCACCCAGGTGGCGCCGCTGGCGGTGTTGAGCAGCGCGTTGAGGATCGGCCAGTCGGCGATGGCATCACTGCCGTCGCGCATCGCCTCGGTCTCCCGATACGGGGAGGCGACACTGCCGGCGTCGAGATGGTCGCGTCCGATGACGATCGGCGCGGACACCGCGCCGCTGCGCACCAGCTCGTTGAATCGCAGGCCGGCGCGATGGCGCTCGCCGGCGCCGAGCCAGCAGATCCTCGCCGGCAGGCCCTGGAAAGCGACGCGGTCGCCCGCCAGGCGTAGCCACCGGTGCAGCGATGCGTGGTCGGGAAAAAGCTCGAGCAGTGCGGTATCGGTCACCGCGATGTCCTGTGGGTCGCCGCTCAGCGCCACCCAGCGGAATGGGCCGCGTCCCTCGCAGAACTGCGGGCGGATGTATGCAGGCACGAAGCCGGGATACGCGAACGCATCCTCGTAGCCACCCTTCTGGGCTTCAGCGCGCAGCGAGTTCCCGTAGTCGAACACCTCCGCGCCGCGAGCCTGGTAGCCGACCATCGCCTTGCAGTGGCGGGCCATCGACGCGCGCGCCGCAGCGACGTACGCATCGTGGTCACGCTCGCGCAGCCGCGCTGCCTCGTCCAGGGACATGGTCGCCGGCACGTAGCTGAGTGGGTCGTGGGCGCTGGTCTGGTCGGTGACGACGTCGATGGCCACGCCGGCGGCGAGCAACTCGGGCAGGGCGTCCGCTGCGTTGGCGACGACACCGACCGAGAGCGCCCGCCGCTGCTCGCGGGCCAGGTCGCAGCGGCGTACAGCGTCGTCGAGGTCGTCGGCGACCTCATCGAGATAGCGCGTCTCCAGCCGCCGCCGGACCCGCGTCGCGTCGACGTCGAAGCAGAGCGCGACGCCGTCGTTCATGGTCACGGCCAGCGGCTGCGCTCCGCCCATGCCACCGAGCCCGCCGGTGGCGACCAGGCGTCCGCGCAGCGTGCCGTCGAACCGGCGTGCCGCCACCGCGGCGAATGTCTCGTAGGTGCCCTGCAGGATTCCCTGCGTGCCGATGTAGATCCACGAGCCCGCGGTCATCTGCCCGTACATCGTCAGGCCGCGAGCCTCGAGGTCCCAGAAGTCCTCCCAGGTGGCCCACTGCGGAACCAGCAGCGAGTTGGCGATCAGCACCCGCGGCGCCAGCTCATGGGTGCGCGCCACACCAACGGGCTTGCCACTCTGCACCAGCAGCGTCTCGTCGTCGCGCAGGTCGCGCAGCGTGGACACGATGGCGTCGAAGCATTCCCAGCTGCGCGCGGCACGACCGCTGCCCCCGTACACCACCAGGTTGTCCGGATCCTCGGCCACCTCCGGGTCGAGGTTGTTCATCAGGCAGCGCAGCACCGCCTCGGTCTGCCAGCTCCGGCAGCTGATCTCAGCGCCGCGCGGGGCGCGGACCGGTCGTGCGCCCGCGCTCACGCGATCACCGCGATGCCGGAGAGGGCGTCGCGCCAACGGCATTGCCGCAGCCACGTCTCGGCCGCGGCGAGGTCGCCGGCGAGCAGGCGGTCGTCGTCGAGGTGGGGCACGCGCTCACGCAATGAGGACAGCACAGCGCCGGTCGCCGGACCGGGACGCAGCGGTCCTCGAAGCTCGAGCGCCTGCGCGGCTGCCACCAGCTCGGCCGCGAGCACACGTCGCAGCGTGGCGACGCTGCGTCGCGTCCGCAGCGCCGCGGTGAACCCCATCGACACATGGTCCTCCTGGCCGGCGCTCGTCGACATGCTGTGCACCGCGATCGGCGCTGCCGACGCGCGCAGCTCGACCACCATCGCCGCGGCGGTGTACTGGGCGATCATCAGGCCACTGTTCAATCCCGGCTCGTGGGTGAGGAATGCGGGCAGGCCCCGCGAGCGCGCCGGGTCCAGCATCCGGTCGAGCCTGCGTTCGCTGATCGCGGCGACATCGGCGCAGACGCTGGCGAGCATGTCGGCGGCGTATGCCAGCGCCTGGCCGTGGAAGTTGCCGCCGCTGACCACGCGACCGTCGAGCACCATCGGGTTGTCGACCACCGCGTGCAGCTCACGAACCACGCATTCGCGCGCGAAGGTGAGCACGTCCCGCGCCGCGCCGTGCACCTGGGGCGTGCAGCGCAGCGAGTACGGGTCCTGGACGGCGTGGTGGGACTCGCGGTGCGAGGCCACCACCATGCTGCCGTCGAGCAGGGCCCGAAGGTTCGCGGCACTGGCTGCCTGGCCGGGCGCGGGCCGCAGCGCCACCGCGTTCTCGGCAAAGGCCTGCGTTGTGCCGAGCAGCGCCTCGACACTGAGCGCAGCCACCACGTCAGCGGCGCCCAGGAGGTCGTCGAGGTCGTGCACGGCCAGCGCGAGCAGCGCGGACATCCCGTCGGTGCCGTTGATGAGCGCCAGGCCCTCGCGCGCGCCCAGGGTCAGCGGCGCCAGGCCGTGCTCGGCGAGCGCGCCGGCAGCAGGACGGCGGCCGGCGCCGTCGCACACCCACCCCTCGCCGAGCAGGCAGGCGGTGGCATGGGCGAGGGGGGCGAGGTCCCCGGAGGCGCCCAGCGAACCGTGCTCGGGCACCCAGGGCACCAGGCCGGCGTTGAGCAACGCGGCGATCGCCTCGGGCAGGAGTGGCCGGACTCCCGAATACCCGGCACACAGCGTTCGCGCGCGGAGGAGAAGCATCCCGCGAACCACCTCGGCGTCGAGCGCGCCGCCCATGCCGGCAGCGTGGCTGAGCACGACCCGGCGTGAGAGGGTGGCCCGGTCGGCGGGTGCGATCGCTCGGTCGGCGAGCGCGCCGAAACCGGTGGTCACGCCGTAGGCGACGCTGTCGGTGCTCTCCAACTCCTCGACGACCCTGCGCGACGGCGCCATCCGGCGGCGTGCCTGGTCCGCCACCTCGACCGTCGCGTCCAGCCGGGCCACCTCGACAAGGTCGTCGATGCTGATCGGGTCCCCATCAAGAACCACCATCGCCGCGGCAGAGTACCGTCCGCCGTGCCTGGCGTGTGCCCGCCCGCGGAAGAGAAATCGCGACGCTCGGCTATCGTCGGGGCATCGCCATGGACGCCCCGCCCCCACGCCAGTTCCACCTCACGGG
>CATPCA010000306.1 GCA_955652545.1 Candidatus Dormiibacterota bacterium | reverse complement strand
GCTCACGGCCGAACGCCTGCCGCCGCGGCAACCTGGACGCTCGCCAGCAGGTTGGCCAGCATCGCGCGACCCTCCGGTGTGCCGATCGATTCGCGGTGGAACTGCACGCCCTCGATGGCATGCTCGCGGTGCCGCACGCCCATGACCGTGCCGTCCGCGGTCCAGGCGGTGACCAGCAGCGCCGGCGGAAGCGTTGCCCGCTCCGCCACCAGCGAGTGGTACCGCGTGGCGCGCAGCGGGGATGGCAGCATGGCGAAGACTCCCGCACCGTTGTGGAAGATATCGCTGCACTTGCCGTGCATCAGCACGCCGGCATTGACGACGCGGCCACCGTAGGCGATGGCGATCGCCTGGTGGCCGAGGCAGACACCGAGCAGGGGGAGGCCGCCGTCGGCGGCAGCGCCCACCAGCTCGACGCAGATGCCGGCATCCTCGGGGCGACCTGGCCCGGGTGAGAGGACGATCGCCAGCGGCTGCGCCGCGATGATCTCCTCGACAGTGGCTGCGTCGTTGCGGACCACCGCGGTGGCAGCGCCGAGCTCGCCGAGGTACTGAACCAGGTTGTACGTGAACGAGTCGTAGTTGTCGACAACCAGCACCCGGCCGCGCAGCCCGGCCTCGCCGAGCGTGCTCACAGTTCGTTCACCCTGCTGATGGCGAGAACCGCGGCGCTCAGCTTGTTGTCGATCTCGCGGGCCTCCTCTGCCGGCGTGGAGTCGGCGACAATGCCTGCTGCCGCCTGGAGATACGCATGCCGGCCGACCACCACCACGGTACGCAGCGCGATTGCGGTGTCGACAGCTCCTCCGCTGCCAATGTAGCCGACTGCCCCGGCGTACGGTCCGCGGCCGTGCGGCTCGAGCGCCGCGATGATCTCCATGGCCCGGATCTTGGGCGCGCCGGTCACGGTGCCGGCGGGAAAGCAATCGCGCAGCGCATCGAGCGCGGAGCACCCCGGCCGGAGCCGCGCCCTGATGCCGCTCACCAGGTGCATGACGTTCGAGAATCGCTCGACGACAGCGGCTTCGTGCACCTCGACGCTGCCCGTTGCTGCGACACGGCCGACGTCGTTCCGACCGAGGTCGACGAGCATGAGGTGCTCCGCCTGCTCCTTCTCGCTGGTGCGCAGCTCCGTCTCCATGGCGAGGTCGTCTGCCTCGGTCCGGCCGCGCCGCCTGGTGCCGGCGATGCGCCGGTAGTCGACCCTGTCGCCGCGCACCCGGACCAGCATCTCGGGAGACGCCCCGACCAGGGTGGCGTCGGGACCGCTGACATAGAAGAGGTACGGGGTGGGGCTGGAGTCGCGCAGCGCGGTGTAGAGCGTGAACGGATGAGCGGACAGCTCGAGGCTGAACCGTCGCGAGATCTGCACCTGGTAGATGTCACCGGCGACGATGTGCTCGAGCGCGCGCGCGACCGCGCCCAGGAACCCCTCGCGCGGGAAGGTTGATGCGCCATCGGTGAGCACCGGACGGCCGAGGGTGGCGTGGCCATCGTCCTGCGACGGAGCCGCGATCGCGCGCGGGTTGTCGACAGCCCCGACCCGTGGCCGCGGCTGCGTGATGCGCGCGCGCAGCGCGTCGAGCCGCGCCCTGGCCCGCGCGTGTGCCGCATCGACATCGCCGTCCTCGCGTCGCAACTGCGTGAGCAGGAGCACGCGCGCGTGCGCGTGGTCGAACACGGTCAGGGTCCGATAGAGCGCAAAGCCGCTGATCGGCAGGACCGGGTCCACCGTCGCCGGCAGCGGCAGCCTCTCGTAACAAGCGGCGGCTTCATACGCGAGATACCCGACCCAGCCACCGACAAACGGTGCCTCGAGCCCGGCCACGGGCGCCACCCGTTCCTCCAGGACTGCCCTCAGCGGTGCGAGCGGGTCGATGCTGTCCGTCGCGGCCAGTCCGACCGGATCGTGTCCGAGGAACGAGAAGCCGTGCATCCCGCCGGGGGCGGTCGCGGACTCGAGGAGGAAGCAGTGACCGTCGACACCGAGGCGCTGCATCAGCGTGACAGGCGTCTCGTCGCCGGCGTCGAGCTCCATGACCAGCGGGACGACGTCGTGCGTGTCGAGGAGCGTTCTCGCTGCGGCGGCGTTGGGTCGCACGGGCGGTCCGGTCATCGGCGGGTTGCTGCGACGCGGGCGTGCGACGCTAGGCCGAGGTGACGGCCCCGGCGCCGAGGTGCAGCGCGATGCGGTCGATGGCGCTCTCCAGGTTGGCCACCGAGTTCGCATAGCTGAGCCGGATATGGCCGGCGCCATGCGGGCCGAAGCTGCTCCCGGCGAGGGTGGCCACGCCCATCTCGTCGAGGAGCGCGTTCTGCAGCTCGCGATCGTTCCACCCGGTGGCGGTGATGTCGGGGAAGACGTAGAAGGCGCCGGCGGGACGGTGGCAGCTGATGCCGGGGATGCGGTTGAGGCCGTCGACAAGGATGTCGCGACGGTGCCGGAACTCGCTGACCATCGCGTCGACGGCGGCGTCGGACTCCGGCGAGTCGAACGCCTCGATGGCCGCCATCTGCGTGAAGGCGGCGGCGCATGAGGAGCTGTTGATCATCAGGGTGTCCATCTTCGCGGCAACCTCTGGCGGCATCGCTCCGAACCCGAGGCGCCAGCCGCACATCGCCCACGCCTTGCTGACGCCGCCGAGCAGCACCGTCCGCTCCGCCATGCCGCTGATGCTGTAGAGGGAGACGTGCGCGCCGTCGTAGCAGAGCCGTTCGTAAATCTCGTCGCTCAAGACCATCAGGTCGTGCTCGACGGCAAGCTGCGCGATCGCCTCGCAGTCGGCGCGCGTGAGCACACCCCCGGTCGGGTTGGCCGGCGTGTTGACGATCAGCAGCCTGGTGCGGGGTGTGATCAGCGAGCGCAACTCCTCGACGTCGAGACGGAAGTCATTGCTCTGGCGAATCGGCGCTGACACGGGCACGGCCCCGATGAAGTTGACGAGCGACCGGTAGATCGCGTAGCCCGGGTCGGGCACGATCACCTCGTCACCGGCCTCGATGGTGGAGAGCAGCAGGAAGGCGAGGATGTTCTTGCTCCCAGGGACGAGCACGATGTTCTCCGCCGCGGTGGGCACGCCGGTGCGCTTGGTGACATATGCCGCGGTCGCCGCGCGCACCGCGGGGATCCCGCTCGCGGGGGTGTAGTGGGTGGCGCCGCTGTTGAGGGCGCGGGTGGCGGCGTCGATGATGTTCTGCGGTGTCTGGAAATCCGGCTCGCCGATCTCCAGGTGAATGATGTCGCGCCCCTCGGACTCGAGCCGGCGCGCGTGGGCAAGCACCTCGAAGGCACTCTCGGTGCCGAGGCGGGACATGCGGTCGGCCCAGCGAAAATTCACGCCCGCACCGTCAGCGGCGGCAGGTCGCCGCGGTAGGGCTCAGGCTGGACGTCGACGGTCTCGACGTGGGCATGGCTCGGCCCGTCGTGGAGCAGCCGAACCAACTGGTCGACTTGATGCCGCGGCCCTTCGACGACGCATTCGAGGCTGCCGTCCGGGCGGTTGGCGACAGTTCCGTGCAGTCCCGCGCCGCGGTCGACGACAAAGGCGCGAAATCCCACCATCTGCACTCTCCCCCGCACGGTCGCACGCACGCGAACCTGCTCGGACATGAAGGCCGATTATAGGCTGCCCACAGGCGGACCGGTCAGGCCGCGACGGGCGTCAGGCGACGGATGACGGGCAGCATGTCCTTGGTCGATGTCATCTTGCTTCCTGCCAGTTCTGACATCAACGCGAGGATGCGGCGCTGCACGGGGGCCTCGTGGTCACGGCCAGGCAGGTACCAGTTGAGCATCCTGCTGATGTACTCGGGGTCCTCGAGCTGGTCCAAGACGCTCGGCGAGGTCACCGTCGTCGGGTGCTTGGGCGCATCGTTGGTGCTGCGCAGCATCCACAGCGTCATACGCAGCACCCCCGGCAGCTCGTCCGGCTTGTTGGCAATCGCCTTGCGCAGGTACTTGGCATAGCAGGCGGCGTGGCGAAGCTCATCGGCGGCGAGGATCTTGAAGATCTTGCGCAACAGCGGCTCGGGCGCGTTGTGGCTGAAGGCCTGGTACCAGTGGGCCAGCCGCTGCTCGCCGCAGAAGTGCATGGTCAGCGTCTCGATCGCTGGACCCTCGGCAAAGGTGAGCCGCAGCTGCGGCAGCTCCGTGACCTCGTCGAAGGTCTCGCCGCACTGCTCGAGGTATTTGCGCAACACCATGTGGTGCTTCATCTCCTCATAGAACCAGATGGAGACGAAGCTGCAGAAGTCGATATCCGTGTAGAAGTCGCGGAGGAACATCTCTGTGGCATACAGCGCGCTCAACTCGGTGAGGCAGATCTGCCGAAGATCGTGGATCCACTGGTCGGTGAGCAGGCTGCGGTCGATCGTGGTGAAATCGATCTCGTCGGTGAAGTTCCAGCGGGCACGTTCGAGGCGCACGAAGAGGTCGTCGTAGAGCATGTTCTTGAGTGTGGGGTGCTGAGCCCGGAAAGCCATCGGCCCCAGGTCAGCAATTTTCACAACAATTTTTGGCCATGCTGTCCATAATGGCCGCCATGTCGAAGGTCGCGCCTCTGCAGCGTACGCCAGCAGACGATAAATGGGCCACCACGGCCACACTACCGCCGGAGATCACCGCCCACCTGCTCGCCGAGGTGGACATCATCGCCCGCCGCATGACCCGGAGGATCGCGGCGGAGATCAACCTCCCGGGGCAGTTCCGCAGCATCGGCTACCTCCGGCTGGTCACCAGCGCGTGCCGCGACGCCCTCCGAACCCTGGTGCGGCTGCTTCGCGACGGCCGCGGACTGCGCACCGCAGACCTGCAGCGCCTCGGCAACATGGGTGCGCAGCAGGCGGAGATGGGGGTGCCCCTCGAGGTGCTGCTGGCCGCGTACCGGCTGGCGGCCCGGGTGGTCTGGCGCGAGCTCATCGGCGAGTCCGCCGGGCTCGAGGCCCTTCCCCGCGCCACGGTCATCGCGGTCACTGGCCAGGTGCTGGAATACCTGGACGAGATCAGTGGGGCGGTCGGTTCGGCGTACCTCGAGACCCGCGAGCGGCTGATGCGGCGGCGCGACCTCGACCGCGACCGGCTGCTGCAAAGGCTGGTCGCCGGCGACGCGACCCCTGAGTTTCGCCGCCTCGCGGCCGCCGCCGAGCTCGACCTGCAGCCGCCGTACCACGTGCTGGCCTGCGCTGTCGCCTCCGCGGCGGCCGAGGGGGTGCTCGAGCGAGCGCTCCGGGAACGCAGCGTGCTCCTGGTCGCCGACCAGCCCGGGACCTGGATCGCCCTGGTCCCGGGTCGCGAACGCATCGCCCAGGTTCTCGAGGACGCACGGAGGTCTCTTCGGGACGAGGTGTGTTGGGGGATCGGACCGGTTGCCGCCGCCCTCGACGACATCGCTGAGAGCGCCCGGCGCGCCCGCGAGGCGCTGCACGTCGGTCTGCGACTCGACCCCACCGAACGCGTGTGGGACGACGCCGCGGTGGGCATCTTCGCCACCCTGGCCACCGACCCCGCCGCCATGGCTCGGTACGTGAACAACGTCCTGGGCGCGGTCCTGGCGGTGCCCGACGTGCGTCGCGCTCCGCTGCTGGACACGCTCGCCGCGATCCTCGCGACCCCGAGCCTCAACGAGGCCGCCACCATCCTCGGCCTGCACCGCCACACCCTCGTGTACCGCACCCGGCGGCTCGCCGAGCTGGGCATCAGCCTCGACGCTCCATCAGCACGGCACCGCCTCTGGCTCGCGCTGCAATGCAATCGACTCCTCAACACCGCGAAGCCGCCGGCGACCCATGCCGGGGCGACCCCGCCATCGGCCTCGTGAGCCGCCTCCCCACCGGCGACGACTTCGCGGTGCTCGGCCTCCGGCCGGGAGCCGGCGCCGACGAGGTCCGCGCCGCGTACCGAAGCCTGGCCAAGATCCACCACCCGGACCGCAACCCCGGCGATACCGCCGCTCTCGAGACCTTCCGCCGCATCACCGAGGCCTACGCCGCCCTGCGCGACCGCAGCAGGCTGGCCTCGGGCACGGCGTCAGCCTCGCCCCTGTCGGCGGCGCGGCCCGCCCGGCGACGCGCCTCCTCCGGTGACGGTACCGGGAACTCAGCCACCCCGCTTGCCGACCTCCCGGTCGGTGGAGCGGTCTGGGTCGACGAGGGCGCCGTCTTGGTGGCACCCGATCGCACCGCGGCACTGCGTCCCGCCGCCACGGGCGTGGCCTTCCCCACCGCCGAGCAGGTCATCCGCGTTGAGCGCCGGGCAGATGGGCTCCACGTGTTCATGCCCCCGCAGCCGTCGGCACGGTGGAAGGTGGGCAGCGAGGCGGAGACCGACGGCCTGGCGGTGGCGGCCCTGTGGGTCGGCGAGCACCCGGACGGGCCTCCCGGGTCGCCCTCCGCCGCGCGAGTGCCGCTGCGGCTGCTCGGCGGCACGGTCGGTGACATGGAGCTGGGTGACCGGGGATGGACGTCGGCCGGCGCCCTCGCCATCGACGCCGACGGGGTGTGGACCATCGACCTGGCCCAGCCGGTCAGCCCAGACCCGCACCGTGAGGCGCGGTTGCGTGTCCTGCGCGACGCCGACGGCTTCCGCGTTCACGCCGATCTGGCCGCCTCGGAATGGTCACCGACCGTCGATCCGGGGGAGGATGGACGTGCCCTGGTCGTCGACGCGATCCTGGCCGGGGCCCGGTACCCGGACTAGCCCACGCGGCAGGCCGCGTGGGGTCCCCGCTTTTCGCAGAGGGGCGATGCGCCCCTCTCGACCGTCGAGCAGAGCCCGATGGTCTCACTGCCCACTCGGCGCGACTCCGCGCCGGCCCGCGCGGCCTGCCGCGTGGGGCTAGTGCGAGTATCGGGTCCCGGCCAGGATCGCGTCGACGACCGGGGCACGACCGTCCTC
>CATPCA010000305.1 GCA_955652545.1 Candidatus Dormiibacterota bacterium | reverse complement strand
GGGTGATGTCGGGCTGGTGCTGCTGGTAAAGGTCGATGCGGTCGGTGCCAAGGCGTCGCAGGCTCGCCTCGACCGCGGCGACGATCCGGGTGGCGCCCCGTTCTTCCGGGTTCGTCTCGCTCTGGTTGAGAAACTTCGTCGCGACCACGGCCTCGTCGCGGCGCTTCCCGAGCGCGATGCCGAGCATCTCCTCTGAGTGCCCCTCGCCGAGGAAGGAGGTGATGCTGTACTCCTCAGCGGTGTCGAACAGGTTGACCCCGGCGTCGAGCGCGGCGTTGACGATTCGGGTCACGTCCGCCTGATGGCACCCGGGCCCGAAGAAGCTCGTCCCGAAGTTGTTGCCGCCGATCCCGACCACAGCGACGTCGAGGCTGCCAATCCGGCGCCGCTCCACCGAGTCGCTCGCTACTCCGTGTCCAACGGACACTCCGCCACCCAAGTCCTCACCACGTGTCGTCGCCGGCAGGCGTCACTATGCCGGGCTCGGCGTGAAGTCGGTTCGGAGTCGGGTGAGCTTGGAGGACTTGATGCGCCACTGGCCGTCGTGCTTCTCGTAGGTCTCGTGGTAGTGGCCGTATGCGTGCATGTCGCGGCCGTCCGGGAAGCGGAGCATGTCCTCCATGGCCCAGATGCCCGTCGCGGTCGTAGGTGACGTGATGTCGATCTCGGGTGTGTGGCACTGGTGCACGGTGATCACCTCGCCGATGGCTGCCGTGATGAACTCGAGGAACTGGTCGGCGCCGGTAATGACGTTGCCGCCGGAGTCGGTCGAGTCCATGGTGACGTCGTCGGTGAAGACCTGGCGGTAGGCCGCCCAATCCTTGGTGTCCATCAGCCGGCAATAGCGGGCCTTGAGCCGCTTAATCGCCTCGATGTCGTCCATCAGGAGACCTCCAGTGACACGCGCACGGCGTCCTTGCCGTCGACTCGTCGTTCCACGAGCGCCAGGGCCTCCTCGAATCGCTCCAGCGGGAACGACTCGCCCAGCAGCTCCTTTGTGGGGACCTTGCCGTCGTTGATCAGCGAGCACGAAAGTGCAAGATCGACGCCGCCACCTGGCAGCACGGTGATGCCCCGGAGCGGGATCTGGTTGATGTCGAAGCCGTCCAGGGCTCGGTCCTTCATCCCGGCGGCCACCACCTTTCCGCCGCGTCGGACCAGTTCGAATGCCGTGATGAACGACGCGGGATTGCCGGAGGCGACGTCGAGCACGACGTCGGCCATCATGCCGCCCGTCGCCTCCGTGACACGGGCGACAGCGTCCTCGCGCTCGAGGTCGACGGCATGGTCCGCGCCTATGCGGAGTGCGGTGTCCAGGCGCAACCGGTCACGGGACAGGCCGGCGGCGATGATCGTGCCGACTCCCTGTGCTCGGGCCGCGACGATGGCGGCGAGACCCATGTGCCCCGGGCCGAGGACGAGGAGCGACTCCCCCGGCTGCACAGGACGTACGAAGGTGACCGAGTTGGCCAGGCACTCGTAGACCGTGAGCTCCGTCGCCGGCAGATCCTCGCGGAGCTTTTGCACCTCGGTGCCCGGCACGAGCTCCATATAGTCGGCGTAACCGCCGAACAGTCCCGACGCCTCGCCTACCGGGAAGTCGAACCCATAGACCCGGGAGTTCCCCGCGGGCGTCGCGACGTAGGACCGCACACCCACCCGATCGCCCTCCTGCACGGCGAACTCCGCCGCCGCCCCGGGCGAGATGTCCTCGATCCGGCCGACGATCTCGTGGCCCGGAACCGTGGGCAACACTCCCCCCGAGGGCACCGGCGGGTGGCCCCTGAACTGGTCGACGTCACTGTGACAGATCCCGACCGCTTCGACTCGAAGCACGGCGCAGCCGGGCCGGAGCTCGGGCTTTGGGACCTCCCGGAGTTCCCAGGTCTCATCACCGTTGAACACGATGGCGCGCGGCAACCGAACCTCCCCCGAGTTGAACCGAGCCTGTCTTACCTGGCGCGTGCCCGATAAGTCAACACTTCTCTGGCACCTGCCAGGAAAGTTGTTACGGTCACCCCCGTGACGGCGACTGGACATCCGCAGCGGCGAACGCAAGCGGCGCGGCGCGCCGCGTCCGAGGCAGCGTTGCTGCGAGCCGCGGCCGAACTGATCGCCGAGCGCGGGTTCGAGCGGACGTCGCTGCGCAGCATCGGCGCTCGCGCAGGGACGAGCCGAGAGATGCCCGCCTACCACTTCGGGTCGAAAGAGGGCTTGATCAGCCGGCTGGCCGAGCGCGCCCACGAGCGAACGCTCGGGGCGACAGCCGAGGCCCTCGGTCGCACCGACCGGCGAATCGAGGAGCTCTCCGCCCTTGAGATGCTTCGTATGACGATCGAGACCTACCTCGAGGTCTTCGTTGCCGCCGACGCCCCCGAGGAACGCGCGGTCGTCGTGATGTGGGGAGCGACGTTCCAGTCTGAGTCCCCGCTGCCCGCCGTCGTCGACTCAGACCGGCAGACACATCGCGACCTCGCCGAGACCATCCGAGCCGGTCAGCAGGACGGATCGATCCGCGCTGACGTCGATGCCGACGCCGCTGCCGTGCTCGTCATGGGGATGGCCCGGGGCACCGCAGCTCTTTCCCTCGCGCATCCCGACGCCGCCGACCCCGCCAAAGTTCAAGCCTTTTG
>CATPCA010000304.1 GCA_955652545.1 Candidatus Dormiibacterota bacterium | reverse complement strand
GAATCTGCAGACGCCGAAGGAGCGGAGAACTCGCCGGCGGCGAGTTCGCAGCGACGCAAACGGCGGCGAAGCCCTGCAGGACCCCCGCGCGCCGCCGCCCCTCGCCGCCCCTCCAGCGGTACTACCCGGAGAACCGGTACCCGATCCCCGGCACGGAGTGGATGTACGTCGGCTTCTCTGCGTCCGGTTCGATCTTGCGCCGCAGCCGGTACACGTGTGCGTCGACGGTTCGCGTCTCGATCTCGACCTCGTAGCCCCAGACCCGACGGAGCAGCTCACCGCGGCTCATCACCTGGCCTGGGCGCGAGGCGAGCAGGGCCAGGAGGTTGAACTCGGTGAGCGTCAGCATCACCTCCTCGCCGTCGCGGAAGGCCTGGCGACGGCCGAGGTCGATGGTCAGGCCGGGGAACTCGAAGCGGTCGCGGGGCTGCTCCTGCGAGGAGATCTCGCTGCGGCGCAGGTGCGCGCCGATGCGCGCCATGAGCTCGCGCACCTCGAACGGCTTGGTCACATAGTCGTCGGCGCCCAATTCGAGGCCGACGACGACGTCGATGGTGTCCGCCTTGGCCGTGAGCATGATGATGGGCACCCGTGAGCCCTCGGACCGCAGCCGGCGGCAGACGTCGAGGCCGCTCATGCCGGGCAGGTTGATGTCCAGGATGATCAGGTCGGGGTTCTGCTCACGCGCCGCCGCCAGGCCCTCGACGCCGTTGGCGGCCTCGAGCAGCGTGTGGTTCTGCGCGCTGCATGCGAGCCGGACCACCTCGCGGCTGGGGGCATCGTCCTCGACGATGAGGATGGTCTTTCCGGCTCCGGTCATGAGGCTTCGGTCTCCAGGTATGTGGCGATCCGTTTCACGAAGCTTGCCACCTCGATCGGTTTTGAGATGTATCCGGAGCAGCCGGCGGCGAGGGCCTCCTGCTCGTTGCCCTTCATGGCGTTGGCGGTGAGTGCGACGACCGGGACGGATGCTGTCCGGGGATCTGATTTCAGCATCCGCGTGACCGTGAGTCCATCGATGCCCGGGAGCTCGATGTCCATCAGCACGAGATCGTAGATGGAACTCCGAGCCTTGTGCAGACCCTCGTTGCCGTCGACAGCGATGTCCACCTCGAAGCCATTGCCGGTGAGGACCATCGTGGCCAGTTCGCGATTGCTGCGATTGTCCTCAACAAGCAGGATGCGGTTGTGGCGGTGGCCGTCGCTGGTCACCAGGCCCGCCAGGGGTAGCCGGATGGTGAACACCGAGCCGACCCCGGGCTCGCTGGTCAGGCCCATGGTCCCACCGTGCAGCTCGACGATGCGGCGGGTCAGAGAGAGGCCGAGCCCGGTTCCCTCGACCTGCCGGGTGGTGGCGCTGTCCACCTGGTAGAACTCGTCGAAGATCCGCTCGTGGTGCTCGCGAGGAATGCCGACACCCGTGTCGCCCACCTCGAGGCAGAGCATGTCACCCTCCTCGGCGCACGCCACCACCCACACCTTCCCGCCCTGGGCGGTGAACTTGATCGCGTTGCTGAGCAGGTTGTAGAGAACCTGCTTGAACTTGCTCTTGTCGGCGCGCACCGTGAGCAGCTCGGGCTGCACGTCGATCGTCAGTTCGATGTCGCGGCGCTCGCTCAGCGAGCGGATCACGTTGTGGACCTCGCGCACCGCATTGTTGACGTGGAAGTCGTCGTAGCTCAGCTCCATGCGGCCGGCCTCGATCTTGCTCAGGTCGAGCACGTCGTTGACCAGTTCGAGCAGGTGCTTGCCGGAGGTGTGGATGTTCTCCAGGCATTCGTGCCGTTGTTCCTCGTCGAGGGCCACAAGGTTGTCCTTGAGGATCTCGCTGAAGCCGAGGATGGCGTTGAGTGGCGTGCGCAGCTCGTGGCTCATGTTGGCGAGGAACTCGCTCTTCAGCCGCGAGATCTCATTGATCTGCGCGTAGCTTCGTTCCAGCTCGCGCTTCTGCTCGGCGATCTGAGCCAGCTGCACGGTCTGGCGCGCGTGCAGGCGGGCATTGTCGATCGATATCGCGGCCTGGTTGGCGATGACCTGCATGAGCGCCTGCTCGACAGTGGTGAAGGGGCGCACCTCGCGACGAGCCATGGTGAGGGCGCCCACCAGCCGCTGCGGAGACTGCAGCGGCATGACCAGGCAGGAGCGGGGCGCGTGCGCCATGGGCAGGTTCTTGAAGCGGCTGTCCTTGGTGGCGTCCACGACCGAGACCACCTTGCGGCGCTGAGCGGCCCAGCCGACGATGCCCTCGCCGAGCTCGAAGGTGGCCACCTGGGCAACCGATTCCGTGAAGGGGAAGGTGGCGATCGCGCTCAGGCTCTTGCCGTCATCGTCGATCAGGAACACGGTCGCCGCGTCACACGCAACCAGGTCGGAGGCGGCCTTGAGCATGAAGTCGATGGTCTCTTTCAGCTCCAAGCTGGATGTGAAGAGATTGCCGACCTGGCCGAGCAGGTCGACAATGACCTTGTCGTCCATCGCCGGGCGAGTATACCGGCGTATT
>CATPCA010000303.1 GCA_955652545.1 Candidatus Dormiibacterota bacterium | reverse complement strand
GGCGGCGACCGCGTCGGTGAGTGCCTCGTCGTCGGTGGGGACCTCGTCGCCAAGCTCGTCGGCGTCGACAACCTCCCCGGCGAGCAGATCCTCGCTCTCGACGGCGCCGGCGACGCGCCGGTTCACCATCGAGCCGCCGCCGATCGGCTCGCGGCGTTCGCGGATGCGCGCGCGCTTGCCGACCTTCTCGCGCAGGTAGTAGAGCTTGGCGCGACGGACGTCGCCATGACGGAGCACGTCGATTCGGTCAAGACGCGGCGAGTGCACCAGGAAGGTGCGCTCGCCACCGACGCCGTGCGACACCCGCCGCACCGTGAAGCTGGTGTGCAGGCCGGTGGTGCCGTTGACCGCGATGACAACGCCCTCGAACACCTGGATGCGCTCGCGCGTGCCCTCGACGACCTTGACGTGCACGCGCACGGTATCGCCAGAACGTAGAACCGGAACCTCCGGCTTCTCCTGCTCACGCTGGAGCAGGTCGATGACATTCACTTGTTTCCTCCGGGAACCGCGCGCAACCGTACCAGATCAGGTCGGCGGCGCCGGGTCTCCTCATCACTCTGTTGACGACGCCACGCCGCGATCGCCGCGTGATCGCCGCTGCGCAACACCGCGGGGACAGCGCGGCCTTCGAAGTCGGCGGGACGCGTGTACAGCGGCGGCTCGAGTCCACCTGACGCGGTGCCGCTGAAAGTCTCGTCGTCGAGCGACTCCGGGGAACCGACGACGCCGCGCACCAGGCGGGCTATGGCTTCGATCACCGCCATGGCCGCAACCTCGCCGCCGCTGAGCACGTAGTCGCCCATCGACAGCTCCTCGCCGATCTCCTCGCGAGCGCGCTCGTCGACGCCCTGGTAGCGGCCGCAGACCAGCAGCACCGCCTGCTCGCCGGCCAGTTCGCGGGCAACGTCCTGGGTGAAGACGCGCCCCTGCGGCGACAGCAGGATGGTGCGCAACCCCGGCACCTCGGCGCGCAGCATCCGCACCGCGCGCGCGATCGGCTCCGGCTTGAGCACCATGCCCGCCCCACCGCCGAACTGCATGTCGTCCACCTGGCGATGCCTGGTGGTCGCATGGTCGCGGAGGTCGTGCACATGGAGCTCGATGCTGCCGGCGTCCAGCGCGCGGCCGACGACGCCGACGCCGAGCGGCCCGGGAAACACCGACGGAAAGATGGTCACGACGTCGAACCGCATCAGCCGTCGTCCTCCGGCCACGGGGTGATGACGATCACACCGGCGTCGACATCGACCGACCGCACCCACTCGCGCACCAGCGGGTAGCGACGCTCGGTGGCGCCGTCGGCGACCACGATGAGGTGGCTCGACGGCTGCTCCTCGACGTCGCCGACCACGCCCAGCGGTTCCCCGGCGGGCGTGACCGCACGCAGGCCGATGAGCTGCCACTCGAACCATTCGTCGGCGCCCAGCGCTCGTGCCCGCGCCGGCTCGACGCACAGGTAGTCGCCGCTCAACCCGGCCACATCCTCGCGCGTGGGCAGCTCCTCGAAAGCGAGGAGCACGTCGTCGCCGTCGAGCGGACGCGACGAGAGCACGGTGACGACGCGCCGCTGCCTCTCGGCCAGCAGCAGCGTCCCCGGCGTGAAGCGTCCCAGGTCGCCGCCCAGGGTCTGCACCCGCACCTCACCGCGGACGCCGTGGACACGGCGCACGTGCGCGACGCGCAGCAGCGCCGGCGCTGCCTGGACGGGGACCCGCGAGTCGCGCTCAGGCATGGCGCCCGGCGTCGGCGAGCTCCACCTGAACGCGCTCGTGCTTGCGCAGGCCCGCGGCGCGGACCACGGCCCGAATCGCCTCGATGTTGCGACCACCCTTGCCGATCACCTTGCCCATGTCCTCCTCGGCCACGGTCACCTCGACGATCGTGGTGCGCCCGCGCGGCACCGCGCTGACGGTGACAGCGGCCTTGTTGACGACGATGCTCTCGGTGATGAAGCGGGTGAGCTCGGCGTAATCGCTCACGACTCGGCGGCCGCCTCCGCGGCGCCGCCGTCGTCAGCCGGATCCGCAGCGGGCTCTGCGGCGGGCTCGGCCACCGGCTCGGCCGGCTTGCCCGGCGCTCCACCGGCGAGGTGGACATTCTCGGCGTCGACGGCGTCGACCTCCTCCGGGGCACCGGGCGTCT
Source organism: Candidatus Dormiibacterota bacterium (assembly GCA_955652545.1). The sequence continues at coordinate 4,101 of CATPCA010000303.1, read as the reverse complement.
CCCGTGCTGTCACCGCCGGTGCCGTGGCGGGGGGCTGCGCGACCGGCGCCGGCCTGAAGGCCCGCGGGACCTTGGCCAGGATGCCCTCGCGCACCAGCAGGTCACGGGCGGCATCGCTGGGGCGGGCGCCCTTCCTCATCCACTCGCGCACCTTGTCGGCGTCCACCTGGACCTTGGCGGGCTCGGTCAACGGGTCGTAGTAGCCGAGCAGCTCGATGAAGCGGCCGTCGCGCGGGCTGCGCGAATCGGCGACGACGAGCCGGTAGAACGGTCGCTTCTTGGCGCCCATCCTCTTCAGGCGAATCTTGACCAAAACGTCTCCTTTCTCTCCGGCCCGTGGCCGCTCACAACGGAAGCTGACTTGGATCGATGTTGCGCAGCTGGTTGAGCATGCGGGCCTTGCCACGCACGCCCTTGGTGCTCTTGCCGCCGCCGAGCATCTTCATCATCGACTGCATCTGGTCGAAACCCTTGAGCAGCTTGTTGACCTCGGCGATCGAGGTGCCGCTGCCCGCTGCGATGCGCTTGCGCCGTGAGCCCTTGATGACCTCGGGGTGCCGCCGTTCCTGGGTGGTCATCGACAGCACGATCGCCTCCATCCGCGCGATGTCCTTCTCGCCGGGTATGGCGCCACCCTGCTGCTGTGCCTGGGAGAGCAGCTTCTTGCCGCCGGGCATCATGCCGAGCACGCCCTCGAGCGGGCCCATCTTGCGCAGCTGGCGCATCTGGTCCAGCCAGTCCTGCATGGTGAGCTTGCCCGCGAACGAGCGTTCCAGCACCGCCTCGGCCTGTGCCTGGTCGACGTTCTCCTGGGCGCGCTCGATGAGCGTCAGGATGTCGCCCATGCCGAGGATGCGCGACGCCATCCGGTCGGGGGCGAACGCCTCGAACTCCGACACCTTCTCGCCGGTGCCGCAGTAGAGGATCGGCTTGCCGATCGCCTCGCGCATCGAGAGCGCGGCACCGCCGCGCGCGTCGCCGTCGAGCTTGGTGAGGATCACACCCTCGACACCGACCGCGTCCTCGAACGCCCTGGCGACATTGACGGCCTCCTGGCCGGTCATGGCGTCGACGACCAGGACGGTGTCGTGCACGTCCACCTTGCGACGGATCTGCCTGAGCTCGTCGAGCATCATCTCGTCGATCTGGAGGCGTCCCGCGGTGTCGAGGATGACCACGTCGCAGTTGAGGCGCTTCGCCTCGTCGACGCCGCGGCGGCACAGCTCCGGGGGCTTGGCCTTGCCGTTCGGCATGGCCACCGGGATCTGGTTGTCCTTGCCGAGGCGTTCGAGCTGTTGCGCCGCTGCGGGGCGGTAAGTGTCGGCGGCGACCAGGAGCGGTCGGTGGCCCTCCTTGCGCACGGCGAGCGCCAGCTTCGCCGCGGTGGTCGTCTTGCCGCTTCCCTGCAGACCCAGCAGCATCACCACGGTCGGCGGCTGCGGCTGGTAGCGGAGCTTGCGCTGCTCACCACCGAGCAGGGCGGTCAGCTCGTCGTTGACGATCTTGACGATGTTCTGGCCAGGGGTCAGCGATTCGAGCACCTCGGTCTGCACAGCGCGTTCGCGGATGCGCTCGACGAAGGCACGCGCAACCTTGAAGTTGACGTCGGCTTCGAGGAGGGCCAGACGCACCTCACGAAGCCCGGCTTCGACGTCCTCACGGCTGAGCTTGCCCTTGCCGGAAAAGCGCTTGAAGACGTCGCCGAGACGGTCGGAGAGGGAGTCGAACATCAGGCGGTGTTCCGGTTGAGGGGCGGGAGACCGGCAGGGGACATCTCCGCACGCTCAGGCTTCGCGGGCGTCTGCGTCGCTGCGAGCTCGCCACCGGCGAGCTCTCCGCTCCTTCGCCCGACTGCAGAATTCGCTTTGCGGAGACGTCGTCCGCCGGCGTCCTTCCATCCCAGGACGGCGAGGCGACTGCGCAGCTCAACCTCCACCGCGTCGCGGCTAGCCAGCTCGGCTGCCAGCCCCAGACGCCCCTCGAGGTGCTCTAGCTGGGCGATGGCGCGGCGCAGCAGGTCGTGAGCGCCACTGCGCGTGCACTCCAGGTGCTCGGCGAGCTCGGTGATGGACCAGTCCTCGTCGAGGTGGAGGCGACACGCCTCGCGCTGGTGGTCGGTGAGCACGCCGCCGTAGACGTCGAGAAGACGCTGGCGGCGGGCGGTGCCCGTCGAGGTGGCTGCCGGGAAGCGCGTTCGTGTCAAGGGCAAAGCCTTGACAGGGTAGCAGCCTAGGCCACGGGGACGTCGAATACGCCGGCGAAGAGCGCGTCGAGGTACGACGACGGATCGAAGACGTTGAGGTCGTCGATCCCCTCCCCCATCCCGACGAGCTTCACCGGGACGTCGAGTTCCGCCTCGATCGCCAGGATGGTTCCGCCGCGCGAGGTGCCGTCCAGCTTGGTCAGAACGATGCCGGTCAGCTGCATCGCGTCGTGGAAGGCGCGCGCCTGGGCGACGGCGTTCATTCCGGTCGGCGCCTCGATCACCAGCAACGTCTCATGGGGAGCCTCGGGGATGGATCGCGTGATCACCCGGCGCACCTTCTCGAGCTCGGCCATGAGATTGCTCTTGGTGTGCAGCCGGCCGGCCGTGTCGACCAGGACCACGTCGAGGCGCCGGGCCAGCGCCGCCTGGATGGCGTCGTAGACGACCGCACCGGGGTCGGCCCCGGGCTGGTGGGCGACCACCTCGGTGCCGCTGCGATCGGCCCAGAGCCGCATCTGGTCGATCGCGGCAGCCCGGAAGGTGTCGGCGGCCGCGACGAGAGCGGTCACCCCCTCCCCGCGCAGCCGGTGGGCGAGCTTGCCAAGCGTGGTCGTCTTGCCGCTGCCGTTGACACCCACCACGACGACGACGCTGGGTCGGGCGCCGAGGTTGAGTGTGCGGTCGCGGGCCTGGAGCATGGCGAGCATCTCGGACTTGAGCGCGTTGAGCGCCTCCTCGGCCGTGCCCAGCCGCTCGACTCGCACCCGCTCGCGGAGCGACGCCACCAGCTGTTCCGCGACGCCCATGCCCGCGTCGGCCCCGACGAGGATCTCGAGCAGGTCGTCGTAGAAAGCGTCGTCGAGGTCGCGGCGCAGTAGCACGGCGTCGCGGACCTGCTCGCTGAATGCGAGGGAGGCGCGGTCCATGCGCCGCGACATGCGCTTCCACCACGCTTCGCGATGCGCCCGCGAGACCACCTCGTCAGTCATCGCGGGTAGGTTAGACCGCGGCCCGGATGGTCGACTGGCGCAGCCCGACCACGTTCTCCTCAGGCACCGTCACCCCCAATTCCGCGTCGAAGCGGACGCTGATCACCGAGCTCACCCCATCGCCGTCGCTGGTGACGCCGTGAAGCGCGTCGGCGGCGGCCATGGTGATGTGGTTGTGGGTGACCACGATGAACTGCTGCGCCTGGGCGAGGCGCTTGAGCAGGCGGGTGAAACGCAACACGTTGCTGTCGTCCAGCGGTGCGTCCACCTCGTCGAACACGTAGAAGGGCGACGGGTTGACCTGCTGCAGCGCGAAGATCACGGCCAGCGCGGTCAGCGCGCGCTCGCCACCGCTGAAGAGGCTGAGCGGCTGCAGGCGCTTGCCCGGAGGCTGCGCCAGGATCTCGACGCCGGGCAAACGCGTCCCGTTTCCGTCGGCGCCGTCGTCGGCATCACCGGCCGGGGGATCCTCGCGCCGCAGCGTGGCACGCCCCCCCGGGAAGAGCTCGGCGAAGAGTTCGTGAAAGTGGATCGAGACAGCGCCGAACACGGCGTCGAACCTCTTGTCCATGGCGGTGGTCATCCGGCCGGCCATCGACCTGATGTCGGCGCACGCTCGACCGATGTCGTCGCGTCCGGCTCGGAGCACCGCCACACGGGCGGCGAGCTCATCGTGCTGCTCGGGCGCGAGAGCATTGACCGGCCCGAGCGCGCCGATTCGGCGCTCGAGGCGGACGATCTCCCGCTCGGCGCGCTCGGCGTCGCCGGCCTCGGGTTCAGGGCCCTCGTCCTCGTCGTCGTCGCGCACCGCCAGGGCCAGCTCGGCGACCCGGGCGGTGGCGCTGGCCACCTCGGCCTGCGCCGCGGTGCGTTCGTCCTGGGCGCGCGCCAGGACCACCGCCACCT
>CATPCA010000302.1 GCA_955652545.1 Candidatus Dormiibacterota bacterium | reverse complement strand
GCGTACGCAACCAGGCTGTCCTCGATCGTCACCGGTGAGACCAGGGTCACGTCGGGCAGATGGTTGCCGCCCTGGAAGGGATCGTTGAGGGCCCAGACCTCGCCCGGCCGAGGGTCATGCTCGCGAACCACCCGCACCGATTCGGGCATCGCCCCCAGGTGCACCGGGATGTGCTCGGCCTGGGCCACCGCGCGGCCCTGGGCGTCAAAGATCGCGGCTGAACAGTCGCGCCGTTCCTTGATGTTGGAGGAGTAGGCGCTGCGCACCAGCACAGTGCCCATCTCCTCGGCGATGCCCGCCAGGGCGCTCGACAACACCGACAGCGTCACCGGGTCGAGGGTGCCCCCGGCCCTGTTAGTCACCGTGCCGCTCCAGGACGAGGCTGCCGACCTTGTCGATGCTGCCTCTCCAGCCGGGTGCCACCAGGCAGGTGGCCTCGTCGAACTCCACCACCGCCGGACCCCGCAGCTTGGCGCCGGCGCCTAGGGCAGCCCGCGGGATGACCTCGACCTTGATCCATTCGGCACCGATGTACGCCCGCCGTCGCGACCGTTTGGCGCGGCGTCGCGCTTTCGGTGCTGTCAGATCCGGGCGTTCGCCCGCCACCGTGGCCACCAGGCGGCAGGCGACAACCTCCACGGGCTCACCCGCCATCCGGTAGCCATAGCGCCGCTGGTGGACGGCCTCGAAGGCGGTGCCGGCGTCGTCCGAGCCATCGACCGTCAACTCGAAACTCTGCCCGGTATAGCGACAGTCGATCAGCCGCGTCAGGCTGGCGTCCGGCAGGTCGCGGCGGGCGCGCTCTTCGAGAGAGCGGTAGGCACCCTCGAGGCTGCCCTCGGGAAGCTTCTTGAGTTCGCCGAGCAGTGGCCGGACGTAGTCGCGACGCACGTCGCCGACCGCGAGTCCCAATGCCGACAGCACTCCACAGGCGAATGGCACCAGCACCCGGGTGACCCCCAGCTCGGCGGCCAGTGCGCAGGCGTGGAGCCCCCCGGCGCCGCCGAAGGCGACGAGGGTGAACTCTCGCGGGTCGAGACCCCGCTCGACGCTGATCACCCGAAGCGCTCGCACCATCTCCGCATTGGCCACGGCGACGACTCCTGCGGCGACGTCGTCGATCGCCAACTCGAGCTCCACGGCGAGCCGTGACAGCGCTTCTGCAGCCGCTTGGGCGGACAGAGTCACGTCGCCGCCCAGCGCGGCACCGTCCGGCAGCAGGCCGAGATGTAGGTTGGCGTCGGTCACGGTCGGCTCCTCTCCACCGCGCCCGTAGCACGCCGGTCCGGGATCGGCGCCCGCGGAGCGGGGACCGACTCGCAGGGCTCTGCCGCCATCGCACCAGGCCACCGAGCCGCCGCCGGCGCTGACGGTGTGGACGTCGACCGCGGGCAGCTTGACCGGGATGCCCGCGATCACCCCCTCCGTGGTGGTCTCCACCGCGCCGGCGCGGACGGGAGCGACGTCGGTGGAGGTGCCGCCCATGTCGAAGGTCAGCAGATCCTCGTAGCCTGAGAGGCCGGCCACGTAGGCGGCGCCCACCACTCCAGCCGCGGGACCGGAGAGCAGGCAGGCGGCAGCGTGGCCCGCCGCGGTGCTGAGATCGACCACGCCACCGGAGGACTGCATCACCATCGGTTCCACCAGTCCGTGCTCGCGGCAGGCGCTCGCGAGCGCCTGCAGGTAGCCGGAGAGCCGGGGGGTGAGATAGGCGTCGGCGACCGTTGTCGAGAAGCGCTCGTATTCGCGAAACTCCGGCAGCACCTCCGCCGAGGTGATCACGGCGATGCCTGGCAGACTGTCGCGGAGGAGCGCGGCGGTGCGCTCCTCATGGTCGGGGTGGAGGAAGCTGAAGAGGAGGCAGACGGCCACCGCCTCCACCTCCGCCTCGCGCAACGCCTCGGCGGCGTGCCGCACCGACTCCTCGTCAAGTGGCACCAGCTCACCGCCCGGGCCAGACCGTTCGATGACGGTGAAGCGCAGGTCCCGGGGGACCAGGGCGGGCTCACGGTCGCGGGTCAGGTCGTAGAGCGCCGGTCGCGCCTGCCGGCCGATCTCGAGCACGTCGCGGAAGCCATCCGTGGTGACCAGAGCCGTCCGTGCCCCACCGCTGCGCTCGAGCAGGGCGTTGGTCGCCACCGTGGTGCCATGGGAGAAGCCCGTCACCTCTCCGGGATCGATGCCGGAGCGCTCGACGGCGGCCAGCACGCCCTGAGCCTGGTCACGCGGTGTCGACGGCACCTTGGCGAGAATCAGCCGGCCATCGATCGCCGCGACCAGGTCGGTGAAGGTTCCCCCGACATCGACACCGAGGCGCACCTGGCCCATCAGCCCGTGTCGGTCAACGCCATCCCGCTCGTCTCCGGCAGGCCGAGCAGCGCCAGCAGGGAGAGGCCATAGGCGGAGGCCCCCAGGGTGATCGCCACACCCAGTCCCAGGGGCACGGACACCACTCCGATCACGAAGGGGAACAGCGCACCCAGACCACGGCCGGTGTTGTAGGTGAAACCGAGGCCGGCGCCGCGAGCCCGCGTCGGGTAGAGCTCGGCGAGGTACGAGCCGAAGCCGCTGAACATCCCTGACGGGAAGAAGCCGAGCGGGAATCCAAGGCCGAGCAGGAGTGGCGATCCACCGCCCGTGGAGACCTGGGTGTAGATGACCACGGTGAGCGCGGAGGCGAGCGCAAAAATCATGAACGTGAGCCGGTGCCCCAGCCCGTCGTGGGCGAAGGCGGCGACCAGGTAGCCGCACAAGGCGCCGACGATGACCACCGCCAGGTAGGAGCCGACCGAGAGGATGGCCAGGTGATGTGACTCCTTGAGATAGGTGGGCAGCCAGGTGAACAGCGAGTAGTAGCCGCCCTGGGCACCGATCGAGAGCAGGCAGGCGAGCAGGGTGGTGCGCAGCAACTCCGGCTGGAACAGGTCGAACAGCGGTCGAAGCCCGCGCCCGCGGGCTGTCTCCTCGGGACTGGAGGCGCGGCGCGCCCGATGCTCGGCGAAGACCGCGGGCTCGTCGACACTGCGGCGGAGGAAGAGGATGAACAGGGCCGGCAGGGCGCCCAGCACGAACATCACCCGCCAGGCGGTCGTGGCACTGATGTGGCTGAAGATGACCGTGTAGAGCAGCGCGATCGCGCCCCAGCCGACCGCCCAGGAGCTCTGAACGATGCCGAGGGCTCGGCCGCGCTGCTCTGGTCGAGCCACCTCGGCGATCAGCGCGGCGCCCGCACCCCACTCACCGCCGAAGCCGAAGCCCTGGATGCCACGGAAGATCAGAAGCTGCACGTAGGACTGGGCCAGGCCGGAGAAGACCGAGAAGACGCTGAACACGGCCACAGTGATCATCAGGGTGCGGACCCGGCCGAGGCGGTCGGCGAGGATGCCACCGACGGCACCGCCTACGGCACTGGTGACGAGCGTGACCGTGGCAACCAGGCCGGCCCGCGAATTCGACAGCGAGAAGGTGGCGATGATACCGGCCAGGGCGAACGACAGTGCCTGAAAGTCGAACGCGTCCAGGGCGTAGCCGAGGTAGGACGCCCAGAATGCGTGACGTGTTCGTCCCTCGGGGAGTGTCCGATACCACTCGAGGCTAAGCAGCCCGTGGCGGTCGGCGGACATCGGCGCGAGTGGGGCCGAGCTCACGATTTGAGAAGTATCCTCTCATCTACTCCTCGGCGAAAGCGGATCGATGGGAGGAGACCGCGATGAGGGCCGACATCACGACGCAAGGCGCGGCGCTCCAACCCCGAGCGGCGCGCAGCCGCTTCCGCGAGGGGCTGGTGGCCACGACAGCAGGGTGGTGTGATGGATACGTTCAGGCCAATCTCATCGCCGTCCCCGCGGACTGGGCCTACGACATGCTGCTGTTCGCCCAGCGCAACCCCAAACCCTGTCCTGTCCTCGACGTGACCGAGCCGGGCTCCGCCGCCACCGAGTTGGCGCCGGGAGCCGATCTCCGGACCGACCTTCCCGCCTATCGGGTGTATGTCAACGGCGAGCTCAGCGCCGAGGTCACCGACGCCCGGTCGGTGTGGCGCGACGACCTCGTCGCGTTCCTCATCGGCTGCAGCTTCACGTTCGAACGCGGGCTCATCTCCGCCGGAGTGCCGGTGCGCCACCTGGAGCACGGTGGCAACGTGCCCATGTTCGTGACCGATCGGGCCTGCCGGCCGGCCGGTCGGGTGTCCGGACCGCTAGTGGTCTCGATGCGCCCAATCCCGACCGACCAGGTCGCGACGGCGGTGGCGGTCACGGCGCGCTATCCGGCGGTGCACGGCGCCCCGCTGTGGGTGGGCGACCCCGCGGGTCTCGGAATCCGCGACCTCGCCAATCCCGATTTCGGAGACGCGGTCGAGGTGCACCCGGGTGAGGTGCCGGTGTTCTGGGCATGTGGTGTGACGCCGCAGGCGGCCGTGCTGGCCAGCCGTCCGCCGCTGGCGATCGCCCACGCACCCGGGCACATGTTCATTGCCGACCTCCCGGACGAGACCTACGCGGTCTTCTGAGAGATAGGTATGACCACGGGAATCGGCTAGCGCCTGCTCCCATGTTTCCGTGCAGACGCCGTTGACCTGGGTCGCGTCCTTCGTCTTCCACGGAATCGTGCCGGCGTCGGAGCCCATCCACTAGGCCGCAAGGAGCGCCGGCAGTGTGGCCGCGTGAGTGAAGAAACCGAGTTGCACGCGGTCAGCGGGTGATCACGAATAAGAGGTTCCTAGAACGCTACTTCCGGCGAGATGCGAGGCGGTCGACGTCGACCGAAGCCGGACCGTTCCGTATTCAAAACACGGAGTGACAGCGGGAGACGAGGCTCGAACTCGCGACCCTTACCTTGGCAAGGTACTGCTTTAATTCTGTATTCGGGAGAGGTCGAAGACGGCCCCTACACGACTACTTGCACCAATTTCCACGGGGATCCACGCTGACCACACCGGAAGCCACGCTGATCACACGGCGGTCCACGCTGATCACAAAGCGCCGGAGTCGCGTGGGGAGGGCGGTAGGCGCGGCTCGAACGGTCGTCGAGGGGTCGTCCACGGAGAGCGGCGGGGCGCATTTGTCCGGGTTGGCATCGCCACTACCAAAGGAATGGCGGGAGTTCGGCCAACCGATCGTAGGTCGACCAGCGAAGAGGGATGGACACATCGCTCGATTCCCTGCTCCGGTCAGGCAGCTCGACCGCCGCTCGGGAGTTCCACCGGTTAGAGGTCTGCGGCGTTCTCGACGCGCGACACGTTGCCTTGGGTGACCTGAAGGGCCTTCGCTACGTCGACCTGCGTGAGCCCGCGCTGCTCGCGAAGTCGATAAAGGCTCACGATGGCGTCCATAAGTCGACGATATTCGTCGACTCTGGCGCGTCCTTCTAAACGGAGATGAAGTTCCGGTACCACTCCCTGCCAGCGGTGTTCCTTGTTGCCCCCAATTAGCTCAGGTCCGCTGCACTAGCAGGCTCGAACAATCATGTCAGCGTTGCGTTCGGGATCGAGATTCGTCTGGTACCAAAGCTCGGATTGGTCCCACCTTTTGATCCATTCTTCATCCTCTTGCGCGCGCAGTCGCTGCCTCCTCAGCCGCTCTTCGCGCCCGACATCTACCCAGATCGCGAGATCGTAATAGGCTCTCAGTTCCGGTCGGGAGGAATAGACGCCCTCTACCAGTACCACTCCGGTCGGCTCTACCTCGTGCCATTCCTCTAAATGCTGTGAGCCCCAGTCGTATCGCTTATAGCGCGCGACACGTTGCTGACGAAGCGGGCGAAGCACCTGCGTTTCCAGCCGCTCCCAGTCAAAGTACGTTCGGTATCCACCTTCAGCGTCCAGCTCAAGTCGCATCTTCACGTCTAGCGGCCTGTAGAAATCGTCCATATGCACGACGTTGGCATTTGGGAGTAGGCGCAATAGCTCCTCCGCCAGCGTTGACTTGCCGGCACCGCCAAGACCATCGATCGCTAATAGTTGCAGGCGATTAGCTTGTAGCTGATTGGCTGCTAGCAGCCGCGTCCGGATCAAGTCCGCATCGTCCTTGAGCGACAAAACGAGTCCTCCTCGGCAGAGAGGGTCGCGCGTCAGCGCATCCCCTGTCGAATCTCGCTCCCGCCATAGCTTACAAGGTGGTACAGGTTGGCAAAACTCGGAGCGATTCGTCTCCAATCCAATCGCAAAGCCGCCTGTCTCGAAGCCCCTGCGGTCGACGCCAGATGCGTGCCCCAACACCAGTCACCCCCTCGTCGGCCCCTTGCCCACGGCGAGACCTGCATAGGGTGCACGGCAATCGGCTTCTGCGTACGGCCTCGTCCCAAGGCGTGCCGTCCTCCGCGCAGAAGACTCGGGACGACCGTGGCCATGGCTCCCGCGCCTTCAGCACCAGGCCACCGTCCAACGGCAGACTGCTGGGCGGCGCATGTATGGCGCTCTCGCCAAACGCCTGCCGGGGTAGGGCTAGACCGGAACTGACCGGACCAAGCTGCTACCCGGTGCTCGCGTGGGCCAACTACACTGCGCGCAAATCGCTGGTCAGATCAAAGGAGAGGACACTATGGCCATAGGAATCCGAATCAAGCTGGCTGGCGTCACCGCCGAGCAGTTCGACAAGCTCCAGGCGGCGATCGACCCGGTCGCGAATCACCCGGATGGACTCATCTTTCACTCGTCCGGCCCGGTGGAAGGCGGTTGGGGCGTTCTCGACTTCTGGAAGTCCCGTGAGCACTTCGACCGGTTCTCCGAAGACCGCATCGGACCTGGGATGGCCGCCGCAGGCATTGCAGGGGGTCCACCGGAGATCCACGAGTTCCCCGTGCACGAGCACCTCCCCCGCTAGCAAGCGACTGCCCTCGAGGGACACCATGGCGGCCCGCGCCACGATGTCCTTCCTCGGGCCACCGAACTGTCGCAAAGTGACATGTCTGCGCCGGAGTGGCAGCTGATCCTCGCGATGATCGCCGTGATGGTCACGGCACCCGTGGTAATCCAACACTCAGCCCTCTGACGGTGGGCATGTGGACGACGATGACGATGACCGGCGGCGTGGACGGAGCGAGCCTGAAGATCG